>CAZCPI010000122.1:0-3394 GCA_964500535.1 uncultured Bacteroidales bacterium | reverse complement strand
AAGAAAATTGACCCGTTGTCAGTTGAGACTGATAAAACATCTGGAATACTTTGATAATTGCAGCATAGTTTTTATCCTCCAATAAATTTTTCAAACACTTATTTTAAATGGTCTGTCGTTTGATTAAAAAGTAACTTTTATTAATCGCAGGCAACAGTGTGCATATAGTATCCGGCTTGCTATGCTGCAGGGTTCCGGAATTTCAGTTATAAGCAACATTGTGGTTTATTTCATACGTTATTTTATTTTTAACACTAAGGTCGTATGGAACACCGCATGCCAAAAATTTAACTGGCTTGGACGCTTTTTTTAAGCATGCTCGTTTCCCGTTATATTGTTTTTTTATCGCGAAAATGTGTAATTACTAAACTTTTTGATATGTTTTGTAGTTTATAAGTGTCAAAAAAATATATAAAAGTAGAAAAAAGCAATAAAAAGATAGCAGTAATAAAAAATATGTGTATATTTGTCAAATTAAATACGTTTTTATTTGACATTATGTGTGGATTTGTAGGAGCTTTTGAGCTCGAATCAGAAGCCAAAGAACTAAGACCTCAGGTTCTTAAAATGGCTAAGAAGATCAGGCATCGTGGGCCTGATTGGTCAGGTATTTATTGTAGTGATAAAGCAATACTGGCACACGAAAGGTTATCAATAGTAGATCCCATCTCAGGAAGTCAGCCAATTTATTCTCCTGATAAAAAATGTGTCCTGGCGGTCAACGGAGAAATATACAATCACAAGGAAATAAGAGAAATATATAAAGGTAAATATGATTTCCAGACTGGTTCAGACTGTGAGGTTATTCTTGCACTTTATAAGGACAAGGGAATTAGTTTTCTTGAAGATCTCAATGGTATTTTTGCTTTTGCGCTATATGATAGTGAAAATGACGAATATCTAATAGCAAGGGATCACATCGGTGTTATTCCATTATACATGGGATGGGATGATAAAAACCATTTTTTTGTTGCTTCAGAAATGAAAGCATTATTGCCCTGGTGTTCAAAAGTTGAAGTGTTTTTGCCGGGCCACTACTACAGTAGCAAACAAAAAAAACTGGAAAAGTGGTATAAAAGAGACTGGACCTCATTTGAAAATGTAAAGGATAATGAAGCTTCCGTTTCTGTTTTAAGAGAAGCACTTGAGGAATCAGTTAAACGTCAGCTTATGTCTGATGTTCCTTATGGTGTTCTTTTATCAGGAGGACTGGATTCTTCAGTAATTTCAGCGATAGCAAAAAAATATTCATCAAAAAGGATTGAAAGTGGTGGTTCTGTTGATGCATGGTGGCCTCAGTTACATTCATTTGCCGTAGGTCTTGTGGGTTCACCTGATCTTATTGCTGCAAAAAAAGTTGCAGATCACATTGGTACTGTGCACCACGAAATTAATTTTACGATAGAGCAGGGAATGGATGCGATCAGTGATGTAATTTATCATCTGGAAACATATGATGTCACAACTGTCAGAGCTTCAACTCCAATGTATATTTTAGGCAGAGCTATTAAGGCTATGGGTGTTAAAATGGTTCTTTCCGGTGAAGGAGCTGACGAAATTTTCGGAGGATATCTGTACTTTCATAAAGCTCCGAATGCCAAAGAATTTCATGATGAAACCGTAAGAAAACTGGATAAACTGCATCTTTATGATTGTCTGAGAGCCAATAAATCTCTTGCAGCGTGGGGCGTCGAGGGTCGGGTGCCTTTTTTAGATAAGGAGTTTATGGATGTAGCCATGACGATAAATCCATCAGAAAAAATGTGTAGTAACGGGAAGATTGAGAAATATATTTTGAGAAAAGCCTTTGAAGACTATTTGCCAGAAGACGTTACGTGGCGACAAAAGGAACAATTTTCAGATGGAGTTGGATATGGCTGGATAGATTTTCTTAAAGCAAATGCTATTGAGAAAGTATCAGATGAGGATATGGCTAATGCATCTGAACGATTTAAAATTAATCCTCCGCTTAACAAAGAAGAGTATTACTACAGGTCGATATTTGCCGAACATTTCCCGTCTGATTCAGCTGCGGCTTGTGTTCCTTCGGTTCCCTCAGTTGCTTGTAGTACTCCGATTGCACTTGAGTGGGATGAGGCATTCAAGAAGATGAATGACCCTTCAGGAAGAGCTGTGCAAACAGTACATCAGCAGGCGTATTAAGGTTTTTGGTTATTGATATCAAAGAGCCCTTGTTATTTGCAACGAGGGCTCTTTGATATTTAGAATGAACCTGACTTTTTTAAATTCAGATTATCAGGAAAAATGTAAAAGCATTAAATGATTCAGAGGAAATCTCTGAAGGTATATACCTCCAAAAATTTCCTCTGATTTTTTACCGATGCAGCCTTATTTTCTTAAAATACAAATAACTATTTGACTGTTTTAAGATATTTATCTATTGCATTGGCGGCTTGTCTGCCTGAAGCCATCGCCCTTACTACAAGGCTGGCACCACTCGCGGCATCACCGGCAGCAAAGACTCCTTTTATAGTTGTGGCGCAGTCTTTATCGATTCCAACATTACCACGATTATCATAATTTAGTCCAAGTGAATCGAGCAAGCCTTCATGCTCAGGATTTACAAATCCCATTGCAAGTAATATTAAATCAGCTTCGATAATTTCTGTTTTGCCGGTTTCCTTCATTACATATCTTCCTGAACCTTCCTCAACAAACCATTCAACTTCTGCAACCTCAACCTTGTTTACTGCTCCGTTTTCACCGAATATTTTTTTGGTTGTCAGACTCCATCTTCTTTCACATCCTTCTTCATGAGAAGTTGAATTTTTAAGAATGTTTGGCCAGTTAGGCCATGGTGTAGCCGGATTATCAGTTTCAGGAGGTTTAGGAAGTATTTCTATTTGAGTCACACTTTTTGCACCCTGACGGTTAGCAGTTCCTACACAGTCAGAACCTGTATCTCCACCTCCAATTACTAATACCTTTTTATCTTTAGCCGAAATTTCTGGTTCTGTAATGTCAATACCTGACATTTTGTAATTTTGTTGAAAGAGAAACTCAAGGGCAAAATGAATACCTTTAAGATCTCTGCCTTCTACTGTCAAATCTCTTGGCTTTCCGGCGCCAATGCAAATACAAATAGCATCATTATTCTTCCTGATTTTATCATAAGAAATATTTCTGCCAATTTCAGCTTCATTTACAAATACAATACCTTCCTGTTCCAACAGCGCCAGCCTTCTGTCAATGATGTTTTTATTAAGCTTGAAGTTTGGTATGCCAAATCTTAGCAAACCACCCGGCTGAGGAGACTTTTCATATACTGTTACGCTGTGCCCTTTTTTGTTTAATTGATTGGCTACTACAAGTCCTGCAGGTCCACTGCCAATTACCGCAACTTTTTTGCCGGTTCTGTTTACCGGAAGTTTTG
>CAZCPI010000121.1:0-8128 GCA_964500535.1 uncultured Bacteroidales bacterium | reverse complement strand
ATCCTGAATCGGCTGTTTCAGTTATTTTATATTAACTGAATCTCCTCGCCGCAAGCAGCGAGGAATCTTCGATTTCGTATAGGAATATTAATCATTTTAAGCTAACACCGCCGCAGAGCAGCGGAGAATGCGCTCAGCGGAATTCAACACCTTTCAAATTGCATTTTTATGGCATATGGTATTTGAATAATAAGTCTTATTTTTGCTTAAAAGTTTTTCTTTTATGTTAGTTGGTGAAACCAAATATTTAGATTATTGCCTTTTGGATGGTTTACTGGAGTCAGAGCTGGACTTTGCGATTTACAGTTTACCCGGTTCTGAACAACTTAATATGATTGTTCAGATTAACGGTCATGCCAAATGTTTATATAGTTATTCAGATGTCGATCCGGCCGAAGGTTTCGTTATATCTCCTTTTGATATTAATTCAGACAATCCGATTATACTTATAAAAAATGATTTGAAACTTAAAAATGAATATCAGATATTTAACTGGATTGAAAAACAAAGTTTTGATACCAAACAAGGTGTTTTCAAAAATGTTAGTGATGCAGTCGTTTATTTAGATGAATACGGAAGATATTGTAAAACATTTGAAAAATTCAAATCATATTTGACAAATGATGTTTGTGAGAAAATCGTTTTATCAAGAAAAAAAGCAATAAGAAAACCTGAAAATTTTTCGTTAGGAATGACATTCAGGAAAGCATTTGAAACATACCCTGAGTCTATGGTTTGTATGTTTAAAACAATTCATTCAGGTACATGGTTAACAATAACACCTGAAATTATTATTTCAGGTAAAGGTGATGACTGGCGAACGGTTTCACTAGCGGGAACAAAATTTGATGATGACAGTGGTAAAGAAAATATATGGGACAATAAAAACATAAACGAGCAGGAAATTGTAACTTCATTTATTCGTAAGAAGCTTCTTGAAAAGGAAATTACATTTACAATGAATGGACCTTACACGATAAAAGCCGGCAAATTAAAACATCTGAAAACGGAATTTAAAATGAATTTGTGTTTTAACAGTTATTTAAGTGATTTGCTGTTCGCCTTACACCCAACTCCTGCAGTCAGCGGATATCCAAAAGATATCGCAATGGAAATAATAAGAGGTAACGAAGGTCACGACAGGAAGTATTATTGTGGCTTTTGCGGACCCATTTCCAAAAATGGAGAAACCAACCTTTTTGTAAATCTAAGATGCATGGAAATCACGGATAATGATCTGATACTATATGCCGGCGGTGGTTTAATAGATGATTCTGTGATGCAAAACGAATGGGAAGAGACTGAAGCTAAGTTTAATACGATGCTTTCCATAATTGATAAATGAAAAAAATGTTTTCATCAAAAAAAAATGTAGTTCAGGCAATAGCATTATTGAAAGCCTTTGGCGTCAGTGAAGTTGTTTTATCTCCGGGGTCAAGAAATGCCCCTTTGCTTCAGGGCTTCGCAATCGATCCATTTTTCAGATGCCATTCGGTTGTTGATGAAAGAAGTTCATCATATTATGCTATCGGACTAATATATAAAACAAGAAAACCTGTTGTATTATGCTGTACATCAGGAACAGCATTATTAAATTATCACCCTGCTGTAGCAGAAGCTTATTATCAGAACCTTCCATTAATTGTCATTTCTGCTGACAGATCTCCTGCATGGATTGGTCAGATGGATGGACAAACACTACCTCAGCATGGAGTTTTTAGAAATCTTGTCAAAAAATCTGTTCATCTGCCTGAAATTAATAATGAAGAAGACAACTGGTATTGCAACAGACTTCTTAATGAGGCTCTGATAGTTTGTCAGATGGATTATCCTGGACCAGTACATATAAATATACCCATTTCAGAACCATTATTTGATTTTAGTTTAGAAGTATTGCCAGAACCTAGAAAAATTAATCAGGTTAAAGCAGTAAATGATATATCAGATAAAGACATATGTGAACTCGCTGATATTTGGAAAAAATCGGGTAAACGTATTATTATGGTTGGTCAAAGGAGCATAGATAATACCTTTGAACATATTCTTAAATCAAATAAAAACGATTTCGTTTTACTGGATGAGCATCTAAGTAATTCATTAACAGATAACAATATTTTTAATTTTGATGCAATACTGTCCGGGACTGACAATGATAATATAATTAAATATACACCTGAGTTACTTATAACTTTTGGTGGACATATAGTATCAAAAAGGATCAAAAATCTTCTGAGAAATTATCCCCCGACCAGTCACTGGCACATATCTCTATCAAATGAAATCACAGATACTTATAAAAGTATAACTCATTTTATAAAGGCGGATCCTGAGATTTTTTTCAAAAAACTCGAATCATATTTAGTGGATTCACATGAAACTGATTCTGAATACATTTCGAGGTGGTATGTTAAATCAACCGAAATCAAAAGTCCTGACCTCAGTTTACCATTTTCTGATATAGTTGTAACCGGGTTTCTGATGAATTCAATGCCTGCAGATGCAGTATTATTTGTTGCCAACAGTTCATCTGTAAGAAATATTCAACTATACAAGAAAAATAAAACTTTAAAAGTTTTTTGCAACAGAGGGACAAATGGTATAGAAGGAACATTATCTACAGCTATTGGTTATTCCAGCATACACGAAGGTGAAGTTTTTCTTTTAACCGGAGATTTGAGTTTTTTTTACGATCTCAACAGTTTGTGGAATTACAAAGTACCGGGAAATCTGCATATAGTATTAATTAATAACGGAGGAGGTGGCATCTTCCATCTTTTACCCGGACTGGAAAAAGCAGAATCTCTTGAAAAATATGTAAGTGCAGGTCATACAAAAGATGCTCGTAAGTGGGTTGAAGCGACTGACCTTGATTACCTGAAAGCAGAAAACATTGAGGAGCTGAATAGTGCACAATTTGAATTTTTTAGACAAAACCGAAATAATGGAGTATTACTCGAAATTCTTACAAACAAAAATAATAACAAAAAAGCTGTAGATCAGTACTACAATAATCTAAAACAAAACAATCATGTCATCTGAAAGAAACTGGGAAATTATCAAACAGTACGAAGAAATAAAATTTGAATATTTCAATGGTATTGCCAGGATTACCATAAACAGACCAAGATACAGAAATGCATTCACACCATTGACTTCTGCCGAAATAAGTGATGCTTTAAGACTATGCCGTGAAAACAATGATATTTATGTAGTTGTTCTTACGGGTGAAGGAGACAAAGCATTTTGCTCAGGCGGAGATCAGAACTATAAGGGTAATGGAGGATATATAGACAAAAACGGAGTTCCAAGATTGAATATACTTGATGTACAAAAACAAATCAGATCTTTACCAAAACCGGTTATTGCGATGGTAAATGGATATGCAATAGGTGGAGGTCACGTATTGCATGTGATTTGTGATATATCAATTGCATCTGAAAATGCGATATTCGGTCAGACCGGACCTCGCGTCGGAAGTTTTGATGCAGGATTCGGATCATCCTATCTTGCCAGTGTTGTCGGGCAAAAGAAAGCAAGAGAAATATGGTTTATGTGCAGACAATATTCTGCTCAGGAAGCTTTGGAAATGGGTTTGGTAAACAAAGTTGTACCATTTAACAAGCTTGAAGACGAAGTTGTCGAATGGGCGCAAACAATGATGCAACACAGTCCATTGGCTTTAAGAATGATAAAAATGGGATTGAACGCCGAGCTTGACGGACAAGCCGGGATCCAGGAACTGGCCGGAAACGCGACGTTGCTTTATTATATGACTGAAGAGGCACAGGAAGGCAAAAAAGCATTTCTTGAAAAGAGAAAACCTGACTTTAAAAAATTCCCGAAATTTCCATAATTAAAGATCGGGGATTATATAAAAAAGTTCTGTGTGAACTATATATTTGAAATACAGCGTTCCGTTTAATCTCACTGTAATATAACGTATGAAACGAGCATGCTTAAACAAAACGTCCAAGTCGATGAAAGTTTTAAGAAGCGAGTGCAAAGACGAAGCTTACTTCGTTTTTGCCGAGTCTCGCAAAACTTCTGTTCATTTTGAAGAAAATTTTTGGCATGCGGCGTTCCATACGACCTTAGTGTTAAAAATAATAATTAACGTATGAAAAATATTAAGATCAAAGTTGATAAACGGATACTTGATTTTAAAACCCCTGCTGGTACATCAAGAGGTGTATATAATACAAGAACTATATGGTTGATTACTATTGCTGATAAAAGTAATTCTTGCCATTACGGGATTGGCGAATGTGCTCCTCTGCCTGATTTAAGTTGTGATTTCAATCAGGATTATAATTCGAAGCTTAATTATTTTTGTCAAAAAATTGAAAGTGATGGATCATCTGATTTTGAAGAACTACGTCCCTACCCTTCAATTCTATTCGGATTTGAAACAGCCATAAGGCATTACGAAAGAAAAGATTACGCTCTTTGGGATACACCATTTTCAAGAGGAGAAAAAGGTATTTTAACCAATGGTCTTATCTGGATGGACTCTATTGAAAAAATGGCTGAACAAGTTAAAGAAAAAATTGAAGCGGGATTTAAATGCATAAAACTCAAGATCGGAGCACAGAACTTCGAAGATGAACTAAACATACTTAAACAAATAAGAAAAAGTTATTCATCTGATCAATTGACAATAAGGGTTGATGCAAACGGGGCATTCAGTACGGCGGAAGCTTTATTTAAAATGGAGGAGTTAAATAAACTGGGAATCCACTCTATTGAACAACCTATAAAATCCGGCAATCGTAAATCGTTATCAGAAATAATAAAAAAATCGCAACTACCTGTTGCTCTTGATGAAGAATTAATTGGTATAAACACTTCAGAAGAAAAAGTAAAACTGCTTGATACAGTAAAACCCGAATATATAGTCTTAAAACCATCCCTACACGGGGGTTTCACAGGTTGTGAAGAATGGATAGATATCGCAGAAAAAAGGAATATTGGCTGGTGGATAACATCTGCTCTCGAATCAAATATTGGATTGAATGCCATTGCTCAATGGTGCGCAAATCTGGATAATGATACTTATCACGGATTGGGAACCGGGAAATTGTTTAAAAACAACATTGATATTCCACTTGAAATAATCGGAGAAAGATTATGGTATAAACCTTAAGAATAATGTTTAAAACTTTAATTGATAAACAAACCATAATAATAAATGGAATAATCTATAATTCAAAGGACATTAAGTCAGGAAAAACAAATAGCCCTGGCATTCCTGCAGAATTAAATAATTTCCTGAATAACTGGTTTGACGATAGTGATTACATTTCCATTTCAACCTCCGGGTCTACCGGAAGTCCCAAAACCATGGAAGTGCTGAAGAAATCCATGATCAGAAGTGCAGAATTATCTTGCAACTATTTTCAATTGAAGAATAATGACAAAGTATTACTCTGCTTATCATTAAATTATATTGCCGCAAAAATGCTTGTAATAAGATCTTTAGTAGCCGGCCTTGACCTGTATCCCATTGATCCGACGGGGAATCCCCTAAAAGAGATTAACATCGGTTTTGATTTTATTTCAATGGTTCCGATGCAGGTTTTTAATACATTACAATCAGAAGTTGAGACAAATAAACTGAAAAGAGTAAAAAATTTACTCATTGGCGGACAAAGCATTGATGCATCACTTGAATACAACCTAAAATCTTTTCCAAATAATGTATATGTCTCATATGGCATGGCCGAAACCTTATCTCATATCGGATTAAGAAGAATTAATGGAGCAAATGCTTCAGATAGCTATACTCTTTTACCAGGCATTTCGATAGCATTATCTAATTCCGGAACTCTTATAATCAATGCACCTGAAATCTGTCCAGATAAAAT
The DNA here is from genome assembly GCA_964500535.1 of uncultured Bacteroidales bacterium. GTDB lineage: Bacteria > Bacteroidota > Bacteroidia > Bacteroidales > UBA1402 > UBA8389. Next base: position 2,264 of record CAZCPI010000121.1, on the reverse strand, counting down.
ACACACTAACGATCTGGCTATGATTAATGATGACGGAACATTTAAAATCCTTGGTAGAGTTGACAATGTCATTAATTCCGGAGGTTTGAAAATTCAAATTGAGGAAATTGAATCCTTATTATCAAATGTCTTAAAAACTAATTTTGCAATTACCACTATGCCAGACAGTAAATTTGGAGAAATTATCGTTCTGGTGACTGAAAATGAGATTATTGATGATAATATCTTTGATAAAATTCCAGCGAAGTTAAGACCTAAAAGAATCATTAAGATAGATAAGATACCTATGACTATCAGCAATAAAATTAATCGCGGAGAACTAAAAAAGGTAATCCGGGAATATGCCTGATTACCTTTTGAAACCAAAAATCCAAAGTTTTTATCTATCGCATAAAAAGCTCACTTCTGATCTAACCTCTTGTATTTAAAGCAATACATACCGGCTAAACCAATAATCAGGAAATAAAGAAAACTCAAAAAGAAAGTAATATTTATACCCAATAGCTGTGGTATGACATATTTCTTTTCGCCAAATGATAAGGTGATTGAAAACGAATAAGGCTCATAAATAGCATAACTCCACCCCTGAACGATTACCAGCGTGCTTATAAGGCACATTACCCCAAAAGTTATAGATACAATAATATTATTTGATAAAATACTTACAAATAACTGAATAGCAACTATAGCAAGTAAACTAACCATCAGTTTTACCAGGCATTGCACAAAGAAAATCAAATCAATTGATTGATTAAGAAATCCTAATTCCGGTCTTGTAATCCCAAGTATCAAACCAAAAAACAAAACTAAAACAAACAGTACAACCAGAGAAAACAGGATTTGATAAACAAGCAACATAACTTTGCCCAGGAATAATTCCTCTTTTGAAACCGGTAAAACAAACATTTTTTTAAAGCTGTCTGATTTGTATTCCAAATTCATATCAAGCGCAACTATTAAAATAACAATCATCGGCATAAACAACCCGGATGAAAGTGACATATTGTTACGGATGAAACCATCCCAGATATTCGCACCTTCTACAGGAATAAAAGCTTTCCATTTAAAAAAATAAACCAGGAGATAAATAAACGGAGCTACGGCAGGCCCGAGCAATGTAATCCAAAATGCAAATGTTTTTTTGGTTTTGGTAATTTCAGATTTAAATGTTTCAATTATCATGGCATCAGGAGTTAGTTAGTTTTAAAAATAATTCTTCAAGACTGTTTTCCATCCGTGTTATTCCATAAATGCTTACATCATTTAAATATAATTTACGGACAATGTCGGGTATAACATCTTTATTTTCAACCGAAAAGACAATATTATCTGAATCAACTTCATTATTAAGATTAAAATCAGATTTGAGAATTTGTGATACATTCTCTTTTTTATCACATTCAATAGCATATCTTGTTTTACCGATAATCGATGATCTCAAATCGTCTATCCTGCCGGAAAATAACTTTTTACCCTTATCAATAACGCAAATATTATCACAGGTATTTTCAATTTCACCAAGTAAGTGACTTGAAATTAATATGGTTTTGCCCTCATCTTTCTGTAAATGCAGAAGTAACTCCCTAATTTCTGATATACCTTTGGGATCAAGACCATTCAATGGTTCATCCAGTATTAGTAAATCAGGATTATACATTATGCACATACCCAAACCAAGTCTTTGTTTCATGCCTAAAGAATAACTACCTGCCTTCTTTTTGGCAGCAGAGGCAAGTCCGACATCCTTTAAAGTCTTAATCACAACATTCTTATCCAGACCATAATATCTTGAATAAACAATCAGGTTTTCTTCGCCTGTGAGATTTGCATAGTATGAGGGCGATTCAATCATTGATCCGATTCTTCTGAATGGAGCAATAGAACTTCTTTTCATTAGCTCACCTCCTATTTTGACTGAGCCTTTGTCCGGCTTGCAAAGTCCAAGCATAAGCCTGATAGTTGTTGTTTTACCTGACCCGTTTGCTCCCAGGAATCCAAAGAACGAACCCACAGGTACTTCAAATGACAAATCATCTATAACCTTCTCCCCTTTTTTATAGGAATACTCTAATGAATTAACGTGTATCATAGTATTATTTAATATATAGTGCAAATATTAAATTTATTATTAATATAAACAACACTTATATAAAATATTTTTAATAAATGTCAAACATTAAAGACTTATTCTAAAGATACAACGTTTCTGACTGACTCCTTTAGAAAAAAAGTCTGTGTGATATCTTTCAAACTTAAAAAAAAGC
>CAZCPI010000120.1:0-8128 GCA_964500535.1 uncultured Bacteroidales bacterium | reverse complement strand
GAGCCGAAAGCCGGACTTGAACCGGCGACCTACGCATTACGAATGCGTTGCTCTACCAACTGAGCTATTTCGGCAGATGATTAGTTAATTATGCGGGCGCAAAATTAATCAGATTTTTCAATAAAAAAAATGAGGATTTACATTTTAAATATCTGACATCAACTCTTTAAGAAATTCATCCAGTTCCTGATCCATTTGCTTGATAAAGTCATCATCAAGCAATAACTGATCATCGTCAAGCATCAGGAGTTCAGCCAATGTTTCCATTTCATCATCAACCATCAGAATTGAAAAAGGTTTCAGTATATTGATATTGTCATATAAACCTTCCTCTTTAGCAGTATTGACAATTTCGCGTAATATATTTTCTGATTCAGAAAGAGCCAGTTCAGAATCCAGAGTTTCAAACTGTTCTTCCCACAAAGGGACCTGAACTTTAACAAGAATCCTGTCTTCATCATCAAAAATCGTGAAATCTCCTGATTCCGGATTGGGGAACAAATATAAATCAACCACTGCTGATGAATCAGGATCATTTAACTTATCCAATGCTCTTCTGAAAGCATGATTAAAAGTCTGAAAAAGGGTATCTCGTTTCATAAAATATTGTTTACATGCCAAAAGTATAAAAAATCAGACAATTAATCATCAATTCCGGCTTTAAGTCTGATTAACTCTTCCTTTCTCAATTCCAGATATGTTAAATAATCGTTGAAAACCTGCCAATCTGTAAAGGTCGACTTAGAGAAAGGCTTATTCATGGCATCTTTTGCTTTAGATGCCCATTCCAAAGCTTCATCAGGTTTATCAATAGTCTCATAATACAACATCATGTTCATAGCAGCCCTGTAAACACTTTTCCCGAAACCTTTGAAATATTCATCTTTCCATAACCCGGTAGCACCCTCCCAATCGTCATCACGAATACAATCAACAGCAAGTATCATCCTCTGACTACCCGAGCAATAATAAAAACGTTCTATCTGATCCCAATAAGGACCAAATATTTGATATATTCTTGAAGCTACATAATCAGCTATTTCAGGTAATGTTGACCTGAATTCCGGCAATGACCTTAATGCATTTACTTCATCATTTGCCCATCTTTTCCAGAATATGCTGTCATTATGCTGAAACAATAAACATACAGTATCTGCTTTGGCATCCGTAACCCTCCATACAGAATTGACCACAACATCTCTTACAGCAAAATGATATTGATTGTCATATGGCCTTTCATTCGTTTTTGTCTTAACAATCAACCGGTCAAGACTAATCCAATAATCAGCATCTGAAGAATCACGGAGAGCATCTTTCTGCCTGTTAACCAAACCATCAGGCCTCATAAAATCCATAGGTTCAGTCTTATATGATTTTAACCACAAATCTGAAGCTATGTTGACTTCATCATAATACCCGACATTATCTAAATCCGATTTCAGAAAAGACATAACCATTGTCGACAAAGAATCTGTAACAAAACTCGTATCCTTTACAAATCTTCCGAACTCATAATATTTATGACCAATTTCAGGTAATTGCCTGCCAGCATTATCGACCAACATTACTTTTTTATAACCTTTTGGAATATCCATATAACCCGGCCGCAAGACTTCCATTCTATACACCATCATAGTTCTGCAGGAAGGCAGCATAAAGGTTGTAATGATTAACAGTAATACCACAAGCTTTTTCATCGTATTCGATTTATTAAACAAAAATACATTATTGAAGTGTAAAAACAATTAGTATTATGTTTAAAATTGTTATCTTTGCGACCGATTTTCGAATCTATATAATGTCTCACTTAATTAATTATTTGTAATTAGAAAAATGGAAGAAAACAATCAATTGACTCCTGCAGAAGAAAATGCACAAAATCTTCAGGCAGAAGCTGTACAAGCACCCGTAGAGGATGTACAGACACCGGAAGCAGAAGCTGAAACCGAAGCACCGGTAGCAGAAATTAAAAAAACAGCGAAAGCTGCACCAAAAGCAGTTAAACCGGAAGAGTTTGACTGGGATGCTTTTGAAAAAGGAGAAACTTTTGGCAATATGTCAAGAGAAGACCTCGAAAATGCATATGACGGCACTCTTAATACTGTAAAAGACAAAGAAGTTGTTGAAGGTACTGTTATATCTATGAACAAACGTGAAGTCGTAGTTAATATTGGCTTCAAATCAGACGGTATAGTTCCATTGAATGAATTCCGTTATAATCCCGAATTAAAAATCGGTGACAAAGTAGAAGTTTACATTGAAAATCAGGAAGACAAAAAAGGTCAGCTGATTCTTTCCCACAAAAAAGCACGTGCAACACGCAGCTGGGACAGAGTTAATTCAGCTCTTGACAACGATGAAATCATAAAAGGTTTTGTTAAATGCCGTACAAAGGGTGGTATGATTGTCGATGTATTCGGCATTGAAGCATTCCTTCCGGGTTCACAAATTGACGTTAAGCCTATCCGCGACTACGACGTATTTGTTGGCAAGACAATGGAATTCAAAGTTGTTAAAATCAACCAGGAATTCAAGAATGTTGTTGTATCTCACAAGGCTCTTATTGAAGCTGAACTTGAACAACAGAAAAAAGAAATTATTGCTAAACTTGAGAAAGGTCAGGTTCTCGAAGGTACAGTCAAAAACATCACTTCATATGGTGTATTCATTGACCTTGGTGGCGTAGATGGTCTTATTCATATCACAGATCTTAGCTGGGGCCGCGTAAGCGATCCTAAAGAAGTTGTTGAACTTGATCAGAAACTTAACGTTGTTATCCTTGACTTTGATGATGACAAGAAGCGTATCGCTCTTGGTTTGAAACAACTTACTCCTCATCCTTGGGATGCATTGAATGCGGATCTGAAGATTGGTGACAAAGTTAGCGGAAAAGTTGTTGTTATGGCTGATTATGGCGCATTCATCGAAATCGCTCCGGGTGTGGAAGGTTTAATCCACGTTTCAGAAATGAGCTGGTCACAACATCTGCGCAGCGCTCAGGATTTCATGAAAGTTGGAGATTCTGTTGACGCAGTAATTCTGACATTGGATCGTGACGAAAGGAAGATGTCCTTAGGTATCAAGCAATTGAAAGATGATCCATGGGCTGCTATCGAAACCAGATTTGCAGTTGGAAGCAAGCATACAGCTAAAGTCAGAAACTTCACAAACTTTGGTGTTTTTGTTGAAATCGAAGAAGGAGTTGATGGTTTGATTCATATCAGTGATTTAAGCTGGACTAAAAAGATCAAACACCCAAGCGAATTTACTCAGCTGGGTTCAACTATAGAAGTTATTGTTCTTGAAATTGATAAGGAAAACCGCAGACTAAGCCTTGGACACAAACAAATGGAAGAAAATCCATGGGATGTATTCGAAGGAATATTTACTGTTGACAGTGTTCACGAAGGAACAATTATTGAAGTAATCGACAAGGGTGCTGTTATTTCATTACCTTACGGTGTCGAAGGTTTTGCTACTCCAAAACATCTGGTAAAAGAAGACGGCACAACTGCTCAGGTTGATGAAAAAATTTCCTTCAAGGTTATTGAATTCAACAAAGACGCGAAACGTATAATCTTATCACATAGCCGCATCCACGAAGATGAAGCTAAGGAAGAAGCTCGTGCTACAAAGAAAACTACAGCAAAGAAATCTTCCAAGAAAGAAGAAGAAGAGCCATCACAACAGAAGATGGAAAAAACAACTCTTGGTGATATCGATGCATTAGCAGCTTTGAAAGAACAACTTGATTCAAAGAAAAAATAAAGCATTAATCATACTTTATGCAGGAGGGTGTCTTAATTAAAAGGCACCCTCTTTTTTTTACTCAATCCGGTTTCTTATTTTTGCATAACAAATTACTACAATGATGAAATGGTTACGTGTTTTAATCAGCTTAATTATAGTATCCGAAGCTATCACTTCTGTGTCATGTAAGTCTGGAAACAAATCTGATACTAATCCTGAAGCAACCAGCATCAGTATAATGCGTTTTGATCAGGATTTCATGAGCAGAAATAAAAATATTGACTCTTCATTTTTATTGCTGTATTCCACAAAAATCATGGAAGTAGGTTATCCCGGAAGTGAAATGTATAATCAGTTTGATTCGATATTTCACACAGATAAAGAAGTCAGGCAACTGTATGAAGAATGTCAAAAGCAATTCAGCAATACTGCTAATATCCAAAAAAAATTAAGTGACGCTTTTGTAAAACTTCATGAGTTCTTTCCTGAAATGATTACACCAAAAATATGTATGCATTTATCATTTTATGGAGAATCAATTGTTTCTTCTGAAGAATTCTTATCAGCAGCTATTGACAAATATCTTGGAGAAGATTATCCCGGATACAAATCAAGGTTTCAGCCATATCAAAGTCAAAAAATGTATAAAGAGAAAATTGTTTCTGATTATATGACGGGCTGGTTGAGATCAGAGTTTTTCGTAAACAATGATGCAGGTAATGAAAGCCTTTTGGACTATTTAATTTATGAAGGTAAATTACTCTATATGCTCAAGACTATCCTTCCAAAAGAGGATATGCAGGATTTAACCGGTTTCAACGAAGAACAGCTGGATTGGTGTATGAAAAACGAGAAAAAAATGTGGGATGCCCTGAGCAAATTTCAACATTTATACTCAAAAGACAGATTAACTATTGCAAAATACATTGAAGATGCTCCAAACACTTCTTTCTTTCCTGCAGAGTCGCCGGGTCGAGCAATAATCTGGAATGGATATAAGATTATTGAGTCCTATATGAAGAACAATAAAGATGTTACTTTAAGAGATCTTATGTTAAATAACGATTCCGGAAAAATTCTTTCGACATCTTTATACCATCCATGACCTCAATCGCTTAAGTCTGAAAATCCCGGCTCGTATAAATCTTTCACAAAATATCTTCGTACAATTTCATTTCACAACTACTGCAATCAAAGTCAACTCTTACTCTGTTACCCTGATTAACAAGATAAAGAGGAAGATCTAGTTTTACTGACCTGTTTTCCTTCAGACAATAACCCAATTCATGAAGGAGGCAATACTTATTATGCATAAGTACCCTTGGACCAATAACCTCAGATTTAATATCAGTTTTGCTTTCCATCGCAGGTTCCAGGATATTTACTCCATGCTCCCTGTAAAATTCCTTAGCCAACTTATTGAGAACATTACCCTTATAGTCAATATTCTTTTCAACATAATCATGCCTGGTTCGCAAAATTCTTTTTTCATTTCTTCTGTATGCAATCCTTAAAACAGAATCCATTTTATCAGTTAAATCTTTACGAATCCCCGACCACACAGATACCGGCAGAAACCATTCATTTTTAAAATCTACAGTGATATCCGTAACCTCATACTTTGTATTCCCCAACTTTGAAAACTCATTTTCAATCACCTGACGCTGAGGTTTCTTAGCAACAACTTTCTCACATTCATGACAAATAACAGCCAAATTACCGTACTTATCCTCCATTTGAGCGGCAAATCCAAAACCCAATTCAAAAATGCTGATTTTAACCGGAATAAACCTAACAGCTGAATTTCTTTCAAGATCTTTATTAAATTCATGATCAAAATTCCTGTACAGAACAGTTCCTTTTGTCATATCAGGCATAACAGATGGGAAAATCACATTATTTTCTGCCCTGTTTACTCTGAAACCCTCATATTTAATATTTTCACGAATATTCTCAAAAACTATTTTCTTTTCACTTAATGCAAATTTGCTAATGCTGGTTTCTCCCACCTTATTATCATCAGAATTGTTTCTAAAAGATGTTTTTCCTTTCATTAAGAAACCTATGCCATCACCATTATTAAGTGTTTTGTCCGATAATACAAAAAGTCTGTCATTCAGCACTTTTGTTACCACCCCAACTTTCTCGCCCATAGATTTAGGCGTATCAGGATTTGTTAATCCTTCAGTCCTTGAGTGTAGAAAATAATCAGTGAAACCACGGTTAAAACTCTTTGATGGATCAGGTTGAAAATATAATCTCGTTTCACCAATTGAAGATCTCTTGAGGTCATCCCGACGTGAAATAATTTCGTCAATCTCTTTTCTGTACCAGGCAGTGATATTCTTTACATAGTTAACGTCTTTGAGTCTGCCCTCTATTTTAAAAGATGATATTCCTGCATCAATCAACTCAGAAATATCAGATGTTCTGTTTAAATCTTTAAGAGATAATAAGTGCTTTTGTCTGATTAAAACATTCCCATTGGCATCAACTAAATCATAAGGAAGCCTGCAGTATTGAGCACATTCACCTCTGTTTGCACTCCTTCCGCACATAGCCTGACTCAGATAACATTGCCCGCTATAGCTCACACATAAAGCGCCATGTATAAAGCATTCAAGCCTGACCTTTGTCTTTGACGAAATCTCTCTTATTTGTTCAATTGATAATTCTCTTGCCAATACCACCTGTGTGAAACCAACATCTTCAAGAAACTTAACCTTTTGAAGATTTCTGTTATCAGTCTGAGTGCTTGCATGTAATTCGATAGGTGGTATATTTAATAAAGTAATAGCCATATCCTGAATAATCAGTGCATCCACTCCTATCTCCCAAAGCCTCCATATCAGGTCTTCTACTTCACTTAATTCTTCATCATAAAGTATAACATTCAAAGCAACATATACTCTTACATTCCATTGATGCGCAAAAGCAACCACATCTTTTATATCCTCTATACTGTTACCTGCAGCTGATCTCGCACCAAATTTAGGTGCTCCAATGTAAACTGCATCAGCACCATGAATAATTGCCTCTCTGGCACATTCTGCATTTTTAGCCGGAGCAAGTAATTCTATTTCTCTTTTTGTAATCACTAATAGTATAAATTTTATATAGGAAAATAAGGCACTATTGAATATATTCAAATGAAAGAAGAATAACTTCAACGGCAAAAAATGAATTTCTTTGCCGCAAGCAGCCAGAAATATTCGATTTCACAAAAGAACTATTCATTATTCGCTTACTTCGCTGCCGGGCAACGTGAAGTTCGCAGGGTTTAAGTAAACATCAAAACTCAAAATGCAAAATCACTTTATTTGATTAATATCATAAGGAGTTTCCTGATAAACGAAATAGTTCAACCAGTTCGTAAACAATAAATTTGCGTGAGCCCGCCACTTAACGACAGGCGTTTCATCCGGATTATCGTCCTTGTAATAATTTCTGGGTATTTCAATTGGTAACCCCTTAGCCAAATCACGCTTATATTCTGTATCAAGTGTATTCGGGGAATATTCAGAATGACCAGTAATATAAAATTCCCTTCCATTTCTGGCCATAACCATATAAACCCCTGATTCATCCGACTCAGAAAGTAAACTCAATTCCGGAACTTTTTCAATATCACTCCTGAGAATCTCAGTATGGCGACTATGCGGAACATAAAACTCATCGTCGAAACCACGGAAAATAGAATTATGACAATCATTAATATTATGCTTGAATACACCAAACATCTTTTTTGGTAATTTATATTTTGGTATTCCGTAGTTATAATAAAGTCCCGCTTGCGCAGCCCAACATATAAAAAATGTTGAAGTTACATGAGTCTTGGCCCAGTCAAATATTTGAGTAAGTTCATCCCAATATGTAACCTCATTATATTCAAGTTGCTCTACCGGAGCACCTGTTATAATCATTCCATCATATTTCTGGTCACGCATTTTGTAGAAGGATTTGTAAAAAGCCTTCATATGTTCTATCGGAGTGTTTTTTGAAGTGTGACTTTTAAGCTTCATAAAATCAATCTCCAACTGAAGAGGCGTGTTTGACAATAATCTTATCAAATCTGTTTCAGTAGTTATTTTTAGAGGCATCAGATTGAGAATTACGATCTTCAAAGGACGTATATCCTGTTCTGATGCACGTCCTGTATCCATAACAAAAATATTCTCACCTTTGAGCAGTTCTACTGCGGGCAAATTTACTGGAAGGTTGAGTGGCATAATAAATAAATGAATATGAATTACAAAAGTACAACTTTTGCATGAAAAAACCCTCACTAACTTTCTCCACTACGTGGTCGAGTGGCAGTCGGAGTTTTTGCACGAAAAAACCCCTGCCAATTTTCATGGCGACTACCTGCTTTGCTGCC
>CAZCPI010000119.1:0-8131 GCA_964500535.1 uncultured Bacteroidales bacterium | reverse complement strand
ATAATTTATTAAAAATTGTAATTGTTTTATTGAGAAAATATGGAGCCATTTTTTAAAACACTGATGATTGTTTGCCTTTGCGTGTTTGGAATACAAACTGCCGGAGCAAAAAGTAAAGCTGACAAAGACATGAATAACTTCAGATATGAAGTTGAAGCCGTGAGTATTGGCACACAGGGTACATACCTTGTAAAAGTCTGGACTTATTCAGTGAAGCCACAGCTTGCAGTCGAACAGGCAAAAAAGAACGCTGTTCATGGCATAATTTTCAAGGGTTTCCCGTCAAAAGGAAGAGTTTCAGGGCAGAAACCGTTAGCGCAGGATCCGAACCTTGAAGTAGAGCAGAAGGCTTTCTTTGATGGCTTTTTTGAAGATGGCGGCAAATATATGAAGTTCGTGACTCTGACCAATGATGGTGCGATAGCTGCGGAAGACAGACTGAAAATCGGAGGCGAATATAAAATCGGTGTAGTGGTTTCAGTCAATGTAGCCGCTTTGAGAAAAGACCTCGAGGATGCGGGTGTAATAAAAGCATTGGATGAAGGCATGCAATAACATTTAATATCGCTGTATGGAGCATATAAAAAGAGAGTCTCAATCATCACGATTGAGACTCTCTTGCTTTTAATGTTTGCCTGAATAAAATCTATACCTTAAAACCCGATGAAAACCTCAAAATATCAAACAAACCATTTAGTAATCAACTTATCATTCAATAGAAATCATTCTTGAAGGCTTTTCCTTAGCTTCTTCCTTTTTAGGAACGTTTACAAAAAGAACACCATCAACGTAATTTGCCTTAATGGCATCAGTGTCAGCATAGGATGGGAGAGTGAAAGTTCTCTTGAAACTTGAGTATGAAAACTCTTTACGGTAATATCTGTCTTCGCCTTCCTTAGCATCCTTATTGCCTGTTTCAACTGTAGTTTCTTTTTCAGAAGAAATTTCAAGCAATCTCTTATCGATATTGATTTTAAAATCTTCCTTTTTCAGACCAGGAGCAGCTACTTCAATGCGGAAACCATCCTTGTTTTCTGCAATGTTCACTGCAGGGCTTGTACTCCAGTCACTATCATTTAAGAAGTTTTCCCCAAAGAAATCATTAAATACTGGGAAAAATGGATTTTGTCTTTTAATTGTTGCTAACATAGTTTTGTCCTCCTATAATTTTGTTAAACATTTTTATTTACTTGCCGGTTTTGATTGCCCGGTACACTTTTATAAGTGCAATATAAATGCCAATGTCACTAAAAAAGTGGCATAAAACGTTAAGTGTATGAAAAACAAGGAAATAATAAAATTAACCAAGCTGACATAATGACATGATATGGAATTAATTACATGTCATTATGACAAAAACATCAAATGTATGGATTATATTGCTTTTCGTGACCTATAGTTGTGGAAGGTCCGTGGCCACTGTAAACAACGGTTTCGTCAGGGAGAACAAAGATTTTTTGTTGAATGCTCTTAATAATGTCATGATAGTTGCCACCTGCCAGATCAGTCCTGCCAATACTGCCCTGAAAGATAAGATCTCCTGCAAATAAAACATTGGATGCAGCATTATAAATCACAATACCACCCGGTGAATGACCCGGAGTTTCGAACACTTCAAAATTATCTTCGCCAAGACTTATCTTATCACCATCTTTGAGGAAACCACCCAAAGTCGGATTTCCGGCTTTTAAATCCATTCCAAACATCCTTGCCTGGGCACTGAGCCCGTTTAGCCAAAACTCATCACCCTGATGAGCCAGAGCCCTGATGCCGTAGTTTATTTCAAAAAAATAGTTTCCAAGTACATGGTCAATGTGAAGATGCGTATTAATTACATACTTTATTTTCAGGTTGTTTTCTTTTATAAACGTAGCTATCCTGCCTTCTTCAGCCGAATTAAAACAACCGGGGTCAATGACCATGGCCTCAAGCGAATCATTATAAACTATATAAGTGTTTTCCTGAAAAGGATTAAAGACAAATTGTTTGATTTGCATCTGATAAAACTTAATTGTGATGAAAAAAAGGCTGAGCAACCCGGGGATAGTAAATAATATTAAAGCGGTATATAAATCACTTTCTTGGTTTCAAAAAACTCTTCACTGAAATAATCACTTAATTTTATTTCAGTTACAATTTTATGGAATGGTTTCAACTCAGCGTGCAGATCACCGCCTTTAAGACAAATCAAACCATTCGGCAACGAATTTATTTGTGACGATTTAGAAATATTCTTTCTGCAGATTTTAACCAGATCCGGTAAAGGCATTACGGCTCTGCTTACCACAAAGTCAAATAAATCCTTTTCCTCTTCGGCACGGCAATGTCTCACGGATACATTAGATAAACCTATGGATTCAGCTACACCACTTGCAACTTTGAGTTTTTTGCCGATACTGTCAACAAGATGAAAATGAGTTTCGGGATACATGATAGCAAGAGGTATTCCGGGGAAACCTCCGCCGGTGCCGATATCCATTACTTTACTGCCGGCTTTAAAATTGATCATTTTGCAAATACCCAAAGAATGAAGCACATGCCTTTCAAAAAGATTATCTATATCCTTACGGGAAATAACATTGATCATCTGATTCCACTCAGAATACAAATCTTTTAGCCCGCTAAACTGCTTGTATTGTTTATCAGAAAGACCCGGAAAATATTTTATAATAATATCATACATAATCAGCCCGCAATTTTTTCAAGAGGATTGCCCGGTATCAGCAAATCAGAAATTTCCTCAAAACTCAATCTTATCTCAGTTGTGCCGACAGCATAAGCTGCAATCTCGTATTCATTAAATGTATAAGTTATCCCTTTTGAATCCACAAAGAAATTATTCAGCTCAATTTCTGATAAATCAAAAAATCCGATATCCTCCAGATCGCTGATATCAGCAACCTTATGCAGCTGTTTTATTTTTTCAACTATCATGCTTATAATCAACTGTTGAGAAGATTCGGTAAATAGATCTTCAACCGTGATTTTTTCACCGGTTTTCATATCAATGATACTGTTTATGAAGTTTTTACCCCCGTGTGCTCCTCCGGTAAATCTGTCGGAACAGACTGTGTATGAAAACAAACCGTTTTCATTAAATCTGATTTTCATACTCTGGGTATTAGTCCAGGGCATGTCAGAGTAGTCTTCACTATCAGAACTTTCTTCAGCAAAAGCGGTTTCAGAATCAATAAAAAACTTCCTGTAGTTTTTAACATAAGATTCCAGTACTTTTTCAGGATCAGTAATCAGGGAGTCGCACTCCGGATAATAATCAAAAAGTACTGCCTTTTGAACTTTTGCAAGTATCTGATTGTTTTCAAATCTGACCGGGTATTCCAGACTGGCATCAATATCAAGATATTGCTTTGATGTATCGTCGTCAACATATATCCTGGTTTTCAGTGAAGCCTTTTTAAGAGTCAATGTATCATCACTGACCACTTTTTTATTTTTACAGGAGAAACCGGTTAAGACTAAAATTGCAACTAATAATGCTGAAGATATTTTTCTCATGATATGAAAATAATACACAAGTTAAACCTTAAAATAACTAACCTGATACCACCGTGGAGAAGCGGCAGGAATATTGCAAATATACTGCATTTGAACTAAACATCATCATAAACTGCTGACATGAAATCAAACAAAAAAATAAAAAACATATTTTAGCTAAAACCGGGCCATATCATTATCAATGATTAATTTTTAAGTACTTTTGTACCCGGTATTATTGAAATTTCATTATGATAGATTTTATCGATTGGGGTACTGTGGATTACGCAGAAGCCTGGGACAAGCAAAAAGAGCTGTTTGATGTAAGAGTGGCAGCAAAAGCGCCGGGTACGGTATCATCCGAATCATTTACAGACAAAGCTGTATTCTGTGAACATCCTCACGTATATACACTGGGCAAAAGTGGTTTCATGGAAAATCTTCTTTTGAGCAACAATAATCTGAAAGAAAAAGGAGTCTCCTTTTTTAAAACAGACAGAGGAGGAGATATTACATACCACGGACCCGGACAGATTGTGGTATATCCGATTTTTGATCTTGAACATTTTGGAATAGGTTTAAAGCAATATATTCATAATCTGGAAGAATCTGTAATACGTACAATTGCGCAATTTGGTGTTAAAGGTGAAAGACTTGACGGAGCAACCGGAGTTTGGCTGGATACTACTATACCGGGAAGGACCCGCAAGATTTGCGCGATTGGAGTTAAAAGCAGCCGTTTCATAACCATGCATGGACTGGCATTGAATATTAACACAGATCTGAATTATTTCAATTACATAAATCCCTGTGGATTTACGGATAAAGGAGTTACATCTTTGCAGAATGAAACCGGAGAGACACAGTCTATGGAAGAGTGCAGGGAAATATTATTCAGACATATGCTTGAAGTTTTCACAGAGGTGAAAAAGTAAATAAAAGGTATTATAAATTTGTAGAAAGACTGTATTTTAATGGAAATAGTTAAATTTGAATTTGAAGAGTCACTGGCTGTATTGCGCCTTATCTGGATATTAATATTTTCTAACAGCGAAATAACACGCAGGGAATCAGACTTTTTTCAACAAACTCTTAAAGATTTGAATATCACTCAAAAAGAAATTGAAAAATATATTGAGGTACCTGAGGAAGAAACCTACGAGCTGATAAAAAATATGTCGTATGAAAAAAGGATGGAGTGCGTCCGTTTGTTAAGGCTTGCTTTTGGTGTTGACAAAGGTCGGAATATCAAAGAAATGAGCAAGTTAAATGATTTGATAGTCAGGGCGGATCTTTTTCACTCAGATATAAACAAGAATGACGATACGCAACTCGTCTGATGAAATTATTTGTTTAAATTTCCTGTCTGATATTTTCAGACAGACGAAGTAATTATTTGACTTATTATAAAACAAAATAATAATAAAGATGAAAACTATTAGATTTTTAGGATTGTTATTGATTTCTGCATTAATTGTTTCAGGATGCTCAAGCGTCGTAATGACAAACAGAAAACAATTGATGCTGGTTTCTGATGCAGAAGTTTTGGCATTAAGTGACAGTACATATCAGGCATATATGGCCGGAGCAACAGTCTCAAAGAATGTAAAACAGAGTGCACTGGTCTCCAGAGTCGGTAAAAACATTACTACTGCAGTTGAAGCCTATCTTGCACAACAGCAGAAAACAAATCTTATCGATGGTTATAAATGGGATTTCAAGCTTGTTGTTGATACAGCCGTAAATGCTTTTTGTATGCCGGGTGGTAAAATTGTGGTTTACGAAGGTATTTTACCTGTTACTGCAACTGAAGCCGGACTTGCGGTAGTTATAGGCCATGAAATTGCTCATGCCATCGCCAAGCACTCAAACGAAAGAATAAGCCAGCAAATGGCAGCAAGCTATGGCGCAACAGCACTGAGCGTACTTCTTGCAAACAAGACAGCCACTGTACAAAATATAGCAAGCGTTGCATTTGGTTTAGGAGCACAATACGGAGTAATGCTGCCATATTCACGCAAACAGGAGTATGAAGCTGACCACCTTGGTCTTATTTTTATGGCTATGGCAGGGTACGATCCGGCACAAGCCGTAACATTCTGGGAAAGAATGTCTGCAAACTCCAATACAGCTGCACCTGAATTCATGAGTACTCACCCATCTGATGCTAAGCGTATTGCCAATATGCAGGCACTTTTGCCTGAAGCGCAAACGTATTACAAAAAGAAATAAATATACCTGTTATATAAGCGAAACCCTGAAAGCCTTAAAACTTTCAGGGTTTCGTCATTAAATATATCCGCCACAAGCAGCGAGGAATCTTCGATTCCGTATAGGAATAAATCATTTTGCGCTAACTCCGCCGCAGAGCAGCGGGGTTAGCGCGCACCGGAATTCAATTAATATCTTTAACAGCCAGTTTAACAGCTTCAAGCATTGGCGTGATTGAAACCTTTTCACCGACAGCATTCTTCATCCAGTAATCAGGAGTAAGACGACCAGTAGGATAAATCCTCATGATTTCACTGCCCGGAAGCTGAGTCCCGAAATGCTTTTCAAGCTGGAATTCCACGATATGGCCATAAGGATAGTTTGACAGATAAAGCGGGATTTCAATCATATGCGAGTAAACAGCCAGAATAGGGGAATCCTTTTCACCAAGCCATTCAGCATAATATTGATTCCAGACTTCCTTAGCAATACGAATGATTGTAGCCTTCAAATCCCCGGCTGTGGCATTCGGATTTTCATAAAGCCATTTCCATGTTTTAAGGTCAACAAGCGAAACTCCCATTATCTCATAACAACCCCAGAAAATATCCAGAGTCTGCATTGCCATCTTTGAAGGATCATTATTCTTATAACCAAGCACGTCGAGATCCCGCTTCTGAAATACAAAAGCCAGAGCCTCAGTAAAAGCCGTACTCGGGATGCCGTTCATAATATAATTATCAACCATATTCAAAGAAATAGTCTGCTCAACATTGTGTCCAAACTCATGCAGAGCGATGTTGTAACCCTTGTAATCCATTCCTCCCGGTTGCAGACGTGTACGCAGATGTGCAACATCAGACTTCATCTGAGCACCCCATGCATGGCCTGAACCACGAGAATTATCAACGACCACCCTCGAAGAAATCCATTCAGCATCTTTGGCTTCAAAACCAAGCTTTGTCAGAATAGAAGGCATGCCTGCTTTAAAAGCATCAGTCGAAGGATATAACTTCCTGGTTTTTGCAGTCATCTCATTCTCTGGGAAACTGCTTCTCGATTTGAAACCATCATACCATATATCATAAGGTCTTAAATCTCTGCCAAGTCTTTTCTTAATCAACGCTGCAACCTGACCGACTTCAGGCGAGCTTACAAGACTTGTAAACATCTTTTCTATATCATCTGCTGAAACTTCCATATCCCTGTCGAAACCACGCTTAAGCGCATCAGGATAGCTTTTACAATATGGATCAATTGCTTTCAGGGCTTCATATTCAGCAAACAACCTTTTATATCTGGTATCAGGCTCAGGAGTTGCAGCAATTTCTTTATTGCCTTCAAAGACCTTATTTGAATAAGGTTGCCACTGAACATCGCCATTATCAATGACTATCTCAGGAATGGACTGATCGATAATGCGTTTCATTACTTCATAAATCATTTCCTGCTTTTGAGGGCCTTTAACTTTATCTGCATAATCAGCTTTTAACTCATCACGCAATCCCCAGTGAGTAATCAGAGCCATGCTGTCAGTAAAAAGCTGTTCACCCTTATCAGTTCTCAAAGCATGCATATGAATGTTATAATTTGAAATATAATTTTCAGTAGCAGCCAGTTCGTTTGAAACCTTTTGAGCCAGTTCAGCAGGAACCCTTGCCGTAAATAAATCGCCCATACGCGCATAAGCCCATTCCTGACGTGTCCATTTTGCTCCCAGTTCGTTTTTCTCCTGCAAATTGTAGAAAGGGAAGTTAAGCAGTACGCTGAAGGCAACTTTATTTGCAAACATATCATCAGCAAAGTGAGAATACGGATCAAAAGCAGCCATAATCTCATCTGTTGCTGTATAATCATCACCGACCAACTGTACAGGCTCTTTAAGAGTAAGACTTATCCTGTTATAATTACCATTAATAACCTCAAGACTTCTCTGGATAGTTTCAAACAATTTCTGCTTTTCTTCAGGCGTACCCATGAAACCATTTTTACAGAAATCAACAAACTCAGCAGCTTTTCCGTCTTTTTCAGTCCAGAAACCGGCAGCATTACGTACGCCCTTTTCTGCAATCTTCATATCCTGACCCGGATATTTTGCGGAAATTGAGTCGATAGCCTGACTAATAGTCTTTTCATCAATTGAACTCATGTTCTTGTTTTTTTCGTTCATACTGCAGGCACCAAATATTGAAACCAGCGCTGCAAATAACAGGATTTTCTTCATTAGTAGTTAATTGTTATAAGTATTAAGGTATATTGAATTCCAATTATAATATGCACCCTGCACCCATGTTCATTATAACATCAAGTGTGGTTCGTAATAAACCACAACAAAAATATAAAAATAAATGCAGCACTAAAATGCCTGTTATCAGTCTTTTGAGTGTTAGGTCAAAAAAAAGATGAAATTTTTTGATTAAAAAGT
>CAZCPI010000118.1:0-8137 GCA_964500535.1 uncultured Bacteroidales bacterium | reverse complement strand
GATTCTGTACAAAACATGAACGTGAACGTATATCATTTGGAAAGGTTTCTACCCGTTTTTTCATATAAACTATTTCAGACAAAAGGCATAGATGCCAAATCAAATTACGAATATTTCTATCCGGGTTCTAAATGGACAGGAGGTACTACCGGATTTAATGTCTCCAATGCAAGTGTCAGGAATACCGATAATGTAATATCCAGCAATGGATATGTATATTTTGTCGATCAGGTACTAGAACCATTGGAAACCATTTATACTGAGCTTAAAAACAACTACTCAGAATACTCGCAATTCTTTGATCTGTATAATTCATACACAGAGTACAAACTGGATGCTGAGCTTACGAAAAATTTCGGCAAAGGGACAAATCTTTATCTGCACAGCCACGGGGAGTTACCACCTATAGCTTATGAATGGCCTGTAGCACAATATGATAGCATTGCGTTATTGTCCAAGTCATGCTATAATATTTTTGCTCCGACTAATAATGCTCTGAATACCTTTTTTAATGAATACTGGAAAGAAGGAGGTTATACAACATTAAGCAGTCTGGATCCGTTAGTTTTATATTATTTTATAAAACAATCATTTGCAAACACCAAATCTTTAGTTTTTCCTGAAGAAATTAGGAAAGGATTAATACTTACATCATTCAATACACCAATCAATATTAATCCTGATAATGTGAAACTCAGGAAAATATGTGTTAATGGGGCTTTGTTTGGTCTTGATAAAATGGAAGCTCCGGCAATATTCTCATCTGTGGCAGGTCCTGCTTTTAAATACAGGGACAAAAGGAGTTTTCTTTATTCTTTAAGCGGTTCTGATTTGCTTTTATCTCTCGCATCATCAGAAAGCAGATTTATAACTCTTATGCCATCAGAAGATCAGTTTACTAAAGAAACCATGAGATTAAGCACTCTGGTAACAGGAAACGTTCTTCAGAAGTATTCTGATGATGCAGGGACATATGTTGATTTGTCTTCTTCCGAGATGGCCGGCATTGTTAATATACATGTTTCAAACGGCCATTCCAAGCTGCCAGAAACCGGATCTAAGGTATTGGAAACAAATGTGCCATTCAATTACTGGTATGTTTATGACGGCAAGATTACAACAAACGCGTTATTCAATCAGTATCTCAATCCAGACTTCAGCGGAGATCCTTTCGTTAAGTTCACTGAAATAAAGAATGGCAACAAATCATGGGATAACGGAAGTTCCTATACATATGAACACGATGGACTGTTCAAGGCAGATGAAAGTGATGGCCTTGAATACGCTCTGGCTATATGTAATGATGCACGCTATCCATATTACCTGTTTTCACAACTTTTACAAAAAGCCGGACTTGTTATAGAATCAGGAATAACCTTCTTAACAAATGACACCAGATTTATTGCCTTCATACCAACAAATGAAGCTGTAAAATCCAATCTGGCAGCGATACCGGGAGCATCATCACTCACTGTAACAGGTTCCGGAGCATTAATCGGCTCTGTTACTTCTACAAATAAAGTGAAACTTGCAAACTGGCTGAGATCATTTTTCATTACATCAGACCTGAATACATTTATCGGATATCCATATCCGGGTGCAGGCATTCAGGGTGATTTTGATACATATGGAAATGAAAAACTAAATCTGATTGACAAAGGAGCAGGATTCCCGTTAAGCGTCAAGTTCAAAAGTCAAAGCAAGCAGGTTGATGTGATATCAAAATATCATTATTTCCCGTTTGCCTTTAAAGATGGTTGTTTTCACCTGATTGATGATATTCTTTAAAAACTGTAAAGGACTTGATATGAAACGACTGATATATATAATAACAGCTTTGTTGATACTATCCCCGATAGGAGTTAAAGCACAAAAAACTATACTTACCGGCCGTGTTACCGAAATGCTTGGTAACAGGGAAGAACCCATTTACAGTGCCAATGTAGTGGTTGTCAACAAACAAAACCGTTATCTGAACGGTTGCATAACAAATATGGACGGATATTACAATTTGTCCGTTCCTGAGGAGAGTGGCTTAAGTATTCGTATTTCATACATTGGTATGAAAACCAAAACTATTGCTTATACAGGCCAGAAACAACTCAATATTCTTCTTGAACCCGCTTCAACAGCATTAAGTGATGTAGTTGTGGTTGACAGGAGGACTGAGAGAGACTATATGGGTGTTTCCAGAAGAGAGCAAACATCAGCTACCCAAAAAATCAATATGGAAGAGATTATTTCCACATTACCGGTTTCATCGGTAGAGGAAGCTCTTCAGGGCCAGTTGGGTGGAGTTGACGTTGTACTCGGAGGTGACCCCGGGGCGAGAAGCTCTATAAGAATACGTGGTACGAACTCATTGAGTGCATCATCCGAACCATTGATTGTAATTGATGGTATACCATATGCCACCAAGATAAGTGACGACTTCTCATTCGCGACTGCCAATGAAGAAGATTTCGGAGCACTTCTTAACATTGCACCTTCAGACATTGAGTCTATCGAAGTATTAAAAGATGCTTCAGCAACAGCTATTTATGGTACTAAAGGTTCAAACGGTGTATTATTGATCAATACAAAAAAAGGCTCAAAAGGAAGAACTAACTTCACGCTTTCTTCCAAATTCACTACCAAATACGAGCCAAAGTCTATTCCTTTACTTGATGGAAACCAGTACGTAGCAATGATTCAGGATGCTATCTGGAATACAGCCAATTCAAAAGGTCTTAATAATTCACGAATTGAACTTGATTTGTTGTTCAATACATACGAGATAAACTTTGATCCTTCTTTCACATATTTCGATGAGTATAATGTAAATACAAACTGGCTTGACGAAGTAAGGACCAATGCAATGACATCCGACAACAATTTTTCACTTTCAGGTGGTGGCGATAAAGCTACATACAGATTTTCACTCGGATACCTTAATGAACAGGGTACGACTATAGGTACATTGCTCAACCGTCTGACTACCAAGCTTAATATCAATTATGAATTTTCGGAACGCTTGCGTGTTACAGCCGACTTCTCATTTACACAAAGTGACAAGGATGCCAATTATCTGAACGTAAGAAGTGAGGCAATGACAAAAATGCCAAACAAAAGCCCTTACTACATAGATGATGTAACCGGACTGAGAACAAATCAATACTTCTCAAGACAGGAAGATGACTTCCAGGGAGCATTTGACGGAAGCAACAATTACAATCCTGTAGCAATGGCATTGGAAAGCTATAACAACACATTACAGAGAGAAGAAAAAATCTCCTTTAATGCCCAGTACAGATTTCCATTTTCACTTACATATCAGGGATATGTTTCTATGAACATGCGAACATCCAGAAACAATAAGTTTTTACCTCAGGAAGCTACCGGAGTACTCTGGACAAGCAAATATGCAAATCTTAGCGTAGATGCTCTTTCCGATAACTTATCGCTTCAGTCAGAAAACAAGTTGTTGTACAACAAAACATTCAAAGAAAAACATTCAGTAATTGCAACTGCATTATTCAGAACAGAACAATCACAGAATTTCAGTTATTCAAGTTCAACATCAGGAAATGCCTCGCCTGAACTTTCAGATCCCGTTGTAGGTAGCGTTGTTGCCGGCATCGGTTCAGGTATGTCTGAAACCAGAAGTGTTTCAGGTATAGGACAGGCTGTCTATACATTTGATGACAGATATGTTTTGAAAGGAACAGTAAATATGGAAGGTAACTCAGCAATGGGTAAATCAAACCGTTTCGGTACATTCCCTTCATTTGGTGTAGCCTGGAATATCCATGAAGAATCATTTATGGAGAAACAGAATATTATCGACGAAGCCAAAGCCCGTGTCAGTTTAGGATGGAGCGGTAATGCCCCAAGTGGTGCTTCATTATACCTCGGAGCATACAAATCACTTGGTACTTATATGAATATGGCAGCCATTTATCCTGTAAGAATCCAGTTGGATAAGCTAAAATGGGAGACCTCAAGAGAATGGAACTATGGTCTTGATGTACAGATGCTTCAGAATAAGCTTAATCTCACATTTGATTATTACAACAAATACACTTATGACCTGTTGCTCAGAGATATAGACATACCTGCCACTACTGGATATGCCACAATCAAGTACTATAACTCAGGAGAAATGAGCAATAAGGGATGGGAATTCCGTACAGATTACGAATTGTTCAAAAACAAAGACTGGAGATTTGCCGTAAACTTCAACATAAGCAGGAATATCAATAAAGTAGAGAGTCTTCCTGAAAACATGAATGAAGAAAACTATGCTTTCGGCAACAATAACTATGCAGTCAGAGTGGTTGAAGGTGACCCTATCGGTTCATTCTACGGCTACAGATACAAAGGAGTATATCAGAATGTTGAAGATACTTACGCACTGGACAAAGACGGTAATGTAATGCTCGATTACAACAGTAAGATTATCAAGATGAAAAACGGCACTCTGCCTGTTTATCCCGGTGATGCCAAGTATGAGGATATCAACCATGACGGTATGATTAACGAATACGATATCGTATATCTTGGCAATGCAAATCCTCTGTTGATAGGTGGCGGCGGTTTCTCCGCTAAATATAAACAAGTGACTTTGACTGCATTCTTCTATGGCAGATACGGACAAAAAGTAATTAACTCTGCAAGAATGTCTCTTGAAAACATGTATGGCGAAAACAACCAAAGTACAGCCGTTCTTAAGAGATGGAGGAGCGAAGGAGATGATACTGACATACCAAGAGCGTTGTACGGTTTAGGATACAATTATCTGGGTTCTGACAGATTCGTTGAAGATGCATCTTTCATGCGTCTGAAGACATTGTCATTAAATTACAGTCTAAATAAAGAGTGGTGCAAGCGACTGAAGATAAATGCTTTAAATATCTTCTGTACGGGTTATGACCTGCTGACATGGACTAATTATACCGGACAGGATCCTGAAGTCTCGCTGCCATCTTCAGCAACGAGCCTGGTTAAAGACAATGCGATGACTCCTTGTTCAAAGAGGGTTTCACTTGGTTTCAATCTTAATTTTTAATCCTGATGAAAATGAAACGCACCATATATATATTGATGACATCACTGATGATGTTTAGTCTGGTTTCATGTAATGAATGGCTTGACATATTGCCCGACAACGAGCAGGTCACAGACAACTACTGGAAATCAAAAGAAGATGTGGAAGCTGTAATTGCTTCAGGGTATTATTTCATGAGAAATTCTGTACCTGATATGATAAAGTGGGGAGAGCTCAGAGGCGGCACACTTTATTCAAATAATGCAGGTGAATCAAAATTGCAGGATTTTAATATGACATCCACATCTGCAATTTGCGACTACAGCAATATTTACAAAGTAATAAGCATGGCAAATTCAGTGTTGAAATATGCACCACTTGTAAGACTTGAAGATGAAACCTATCACGAAGCAGTGATGAAATCGCATCTTACAGAAGCCTATTTCATGAGAGCATATTGCTATTTTTTACTGGTCAGAAATTACCGCGAAGTACCCCTTGTACTTGACGCTTACGTAAATGATGATGCATCTTATGAAATAGCAAAATCAACAGAGCCTGAGATTATAGCACAAATTAAAAAGGATATTCAGGATGCATTAGCAACAGGAGCAGCCAAGGAAACCTATGAGGAATCCTGGCAGACCAAAGGCAGGGCGACTATCTGGGCCTTATATGCTTTGATGGCTGATGTTTGTCTCTGGAACGAAGACTATGACGAATGTATAGTTTATGCCAATAATATTCTGAATGCGACCGCAAGTTTCAGACCTGTATTTATTAAAGATCCTGCCAAATGGTATGAGATCTTTTATCCCGGCAACAGTAACGAGTCGATCTTTGAGCTTAACTGGGATAATCAGGCATACGGGCAAAATAATAACTTCAGTTCATTCTTTACTTTTGATGTCTCTTCAAAACTTAAGTTTACTGATCAGGCAATAGAAAAATTCAGGAATGAAACCAAAGAGGTTATGACATTTGATCCGACTGCCGACGGCAGATGGGGACGTACTCTTATGGCAACCTATGTTCATAACGGAGCCAATATAAAAGATTACCTGACTGCAAGCCAGTTTTATATCTGGAAATATAAAGGTACCGATGTTCCCGACAGGGAAAATACCAGAACAGCCGATGATGCCAACTTCATAATTTACAGAGTGGCTGACGTGATGCTGATGAAAGCCGAAGCACTTATTATGAAAGGACAGGGTACATGGGATGCAGCTGTTGGCATTATAAATCAGGTACGTACCAGAGCATCATTACCTGTACTTGAAATTCAGACATCTGAAACCGACGAGCTGGTATTGCTCGAAAAGCTGCTTTATGAAAGAGAAATGGAGTTTGCAGGCGAAGGCAAGAGATGGTATGATCTTTTAAGATTCTGCAAAAAACAAAACTATAAGTATAAGGCACAGTTTATAAACATGGTCGTTGAAGGTAATCAGACCACAAATCCTCAATGGGTGAGATCAGTGCTCAAAAACAATGATGCCCATTATATGCCGATACCATACAGCGAGCTGATGACCAACCCGCTGCTTAAACAGAATCCTTATTATGCAACAACAAAATAAGTGGATTACAGGTAAAATGTATAACGGATAAAAGAATGATAATGATAATGAAAATGAAAAAATACATATTGTCAATATTAGCAATAGGATTATTGTTAATGGCCTGTGAGGATCCATATAAAAACAGCACCTATCAGGTTTATGACGTGAAACCGGTTTCGACATATCTGTCTTCAGACTCGACCTTCTCAGAATGGGTAAAGATTATGAAGTTTGCAGACATGTATAACGCCTTAAATCAGGCAGACCAGGATTTCACAGCATTTGTGCCCACTAATGATGCAGTAGAAAGGTTCTTTGATAAAATGGGAGTGGATTCAATACAACAGTTAGGTAAGGATTATGCCAGAAGCATGATTCAGTACCATACAGTCCTTGATACCATAAGTGTCGAAGATTTCATCATGCTGGATTACACCACTAATATCTCAGGAGACAAACTTTATATTGAGATTGACTCAGTCAACCCGGGCGAAGCCATAATGAATGGCGAAGCAAGAGTCACTAAAATGGGAATCTCAACATACAATGGTCTGATTTATGTGCTTGATGATGTGATGAAACCATTAGTTGAGACAGTATATGACAGAGTGGCAAAAGACAGCAGATACTCTATTTTTGCCGAAGCTGTAAGAAACAGCGGCTGGGATGATGATCTGGACAAGCTTGCAGATACTGTCGTTATCGATGGCACCAAAACGATTAATAAGTACTTTTATACATTACTTGCGGTTTCTGACGATGCATACAAAAAAGACGGCATCAACTCATTCAGCTCACTGGTCTCCAAACTCGGAGCAGGCAGTGATTATCAAAACTCTGCAAATGAGCTAAATAAGTACATAGCCTATCACGTAATAAAGTCAGCCTATAAACTCGAAGACCTTAAGAAGTTCCCGGGCAGCGATACCTCGGTAATCTGGGGTACAGAAGCAGAAAATCAGGTACTGATGATAACCTGGGACAAAGGCAACACTGGTAAATACTATCTTAATCTGATGGGAACCAAAGCAGAGTTTGTTGAAACCAAATCAAATGTCCTTTCCAAAAACGGATATCTGCATGAAATCGACTCTTACCTGCCTGTATGGGAACCTCAGCAGACCACAGTAATCTGGGACCTTGCTGATTATACCGATGTAAGAGACAAGGTTGGGCCGACAATATTCCAGCCATCAGCACCGGTTGGCTCAGAAGACAAAATATCTTTAGTAGGTTTACCATGCTACACGTATGAAGTTTCACCTTCAGGTGTCGGAGGACAATCTTACAGCTATCTGACTTACGTAACATGTAAGACCAATCTTAAGAATGCATACCACTATGACAGACTTGTCCTCAATCTGGGTTATATGGGTTCAGTAAGTATGAAAACCCCGACACTCGTAAGAGGCAAATACAAAGTCTCAGTAAGCTTCATTTACCTTACTGACCACGTGTTTATGAAAAATATGACAGACGGCAACGGAGGCATGATGAAACTCAGCTTTGATGGTGCAAACTTCAAAAATGCATCGCCATATACTAC
>CAZCPI010000117.1:0-8163 GCA_964500535.1 uncultured Bacteroidales bacterium | reverse complement strand
AAATTATTAACTATATCTTTATTTTCAAATATTAATCGTAATAATTATTTATATTCTCGAATTTTTCTTTTATTTTTTCATATAATACGAGATAATACATTTATTCTGACCCGATTATAATAAAGATGAATAAGAAACAATTTAATGAAGAATTTGATGCGCGAGCATTCAATATTTAATTTCATTTCAGACTGATCTTCAGACTCAAATCATCCACCGGCTTGGGTGAGAGATAGATGTTGCCGTAGCGGTAGTCGACGGAGGGGCAGTCATTGCTGATGCTTCTGATGATGTCTTTTAGCTGGTCATACATTTGTGAGTTGCGGATGGTCTTTTCGACGATTGGCGACATGAAACCGGCTGATGCTTTTGCAAGGTCGCTGACAAACATATCTGCTTTATTAAGCAGGATTTCACGTTTTATTTCTGCGCTGTCAGCCAGGTTTTCGTTGCCGGAATAATGTGAAACCATAAGGTCAATGGTTTCGGGCATCATCTCTGAAGCCATTTTAAACAGGGTTTCCTTGTCGGGAATCTTTATAAATGCCGCAGCAGACTTTGGTATTGAAGCTGAAATCCTCGGGTAATATGCGTAAAGCAGGTATTTCACAGTTTCAGAAACCTGCTTTTCAGCTTCCCTGCGGGAATAAGTCTTAAAATCAACATTTCCTGCAAGCTTCTCTCCTATGCTATCGATGAAACCAGTCTTTATATTAAATGCATTTCCTGTAAACTCAATCAGGCGATATGGTGAGGGGTAAGCTGTCAGTGACCCGGTTTCGACATCATATAGCTGACGGCCTTCTGCTTGCCCGAATGTAGAGATATCGCTGGATGACTGATTGCCGCCAGCTTGCCCGGACGTTGGGATATTGATGGGTGACTTGTTGTCGCCTGCTTGCCCGGACGTAGAGATATTGTTGGGCGACTTGTTGTCGCCTGCTTGCCCTGAAGTCGGGATATCGCCGGATGACGTGCTGCCGCCGGCTTGTACGGCCATCGCGATATCGTTGGCATGGAAGTGACCGGTAAAAACCAGACTGACTCCGGAGTCAAGCATCTTTTGCTGAATGCCGGCAAAATCATTTGTCATATAATTGGTGAATGTACCCTCGTAATCAAAATGTTCGACAACATTACGATGCATCATGCATACGACTTTTTTACCGCATACTTTGGCTGAATCAAGCTGCCTGTACAACCATGATTTGGTTTCAGACTTATTGAGACTACAAAATTCATCGATGCAAATCACTCTCAGGCCGGGCAAAGGCTCACTTACATAGCTTAAAGAGTAAGAGTCTGTATATAAAGCATCTGCGTAGCCAAAATTATTATAAAGGTTTTTGAAATCTACAGCAGTTATATTCTGCACCGGAGTGGCTTTATCGCCATCATAGCTGAATGCCTGCTTGTTGTCAACATCATGATTGCCAGGCACCACCAACACCTTGATTCCATTTTTTGCAAGGCGGTCAAGTCTTTGGATCACACCCTTGTGACTTGTCAACTCTCCGTCTTTAGTCATATCGCCTGTAATCAGCACCAGGTTGACCTTTTCTTTAATAAACCTGTCAACCGTGGCATCGAGTATTGACGGCCCCTCCCTTAAAAGGGTCCGGCTGCTCTGCATCCGTTTTTCAAATGCTGTACCTTCTTTAATAAGCAGCGATGGATCCATGAAATGTATGTCAGTGATCACTCCTATCTTCGGATTTTGCTCCTTTTGTTGATACTTCTTGATAACCAGGTATTTCAATATTGAGTCACCCGCATTGCTTATGCCATGCTCCACATTTGACGGGCAGTAAAAACTGGTGTATGGGCCTGCAACTTTGGTCTTTCCGTCAAGATAAAACTGAGCAGTTCCTTCAAGTACAAAAAAGAATTCGTCTTCGATATGTTTATGAGGTGGATGAGTTGCAGAGCGGGGTGCAACAACACTCATCTTCAGAGTACGTCCGTCGATAAAGTCGCGGTCAGCAAACCAGAACTGATATCCTGCTTTGGTCTTTTCAGCCCTGCCCATGGAAAATTCGGTTACACAATTGTCTATCGTGTACTTTTTATCTTTTGGTGAAACCTCAGGAGTCTCAATAGAAACCAACAATTTTTGACTCGCAGAGTTATCTTTTGGTGAAGCCTCCGGCGTACCAGGTGTAGTCAATTCTTTTGAGACAGCATATTTACTCTTAGAATTAGCAAGCTTCGGGTTAGAAGATTTATTACCCGCGAATATAGAATGAGAAAATGCAAATAAAATGATCAGAAATATGTATGGTTTCATCGTGATATTAATTTTAAGCTCTAAAGTTAAAACTTAAATTGAATCTCCTCTATTCAAGCAGCACGAAATCTTCGATTCCACATATGGATACTCCTTTTGTGTTAACCAGTAGCAAAGTCACAAGGAATGCTCTTACCGGAAAGAATATCTTCAAATTAGTCAGAAACCTAAATACATTTGGTCATGTCAGCCTCTATATAAATCTCATGATAAGTAAAAGTCCATCTGTTTTTTTCAAGACATTCCTTCAGCATTTGAGGAAGCTTCCATTGGTTTTCTTTAAAGGTATAAGATTTCAGAACATACATACAATCATCAAAACGTCCAAGATTGCGGAATATTTCGGCTTTCATTAGTTTTTCGGTCGGATCTTCTTCGATTAGTAACTCTAGTAATCTTTTAAGATTATTCTCCCACTTAATCTCATCCTTCTTGTCTTTAAACATCCTGCCTCTTTCAAGTAATCTGTCATTATGCTCCCACCATAATTGTTTTCTTAGATATACTTCCTTTTCCCTACTGTATCCCATTCCCGAATCAAGTGCTATAAAATAATCTTCAATATCAATAAATCTGGCTCTTTGAGATAATAAAATCCTGGCGTTATAAAGGAAAATTTTCTTATCCGATCCGACAATATTGCTTTCATCAAGCCAAATTAAATTACCGCACCTTTTGCATTTTCCTATTTCCGGATACTCCGGATCAAACGGCAGGAGCTTTTTTTCATCAGAAAAAAAGGTTCCAACCAGAGGATTACCATCTATAACACTCCTCTTACTTAAAATATTCCCACATTTGGAACACTTGTAATATGAATCCGGACCTTTTACCATATTAGCAACTTAATATTAGCAAATGTAATAAATTATTTTATTATTATAATCTTATCAGCTGTATTTTTTAATAAAAAAAGTAATTATATAATATCATTATCAATAAAATATATCCGAAACAAACCATAAAGACAAATCGGCAGGACCTTAAATTGGGACATTTATTATTATTAAAGATTAAAATGCAATATTTAAGAGAATCCGGAAGTTTTCAACTCAAAAAAAAGCTATTTTTGAAACCTTGTCGGTAAGATATCCCGGCTTTAATTTGATTGCCAAGAATTATTTCCTTATTTACAAATACCTTTATCTATGCCTGAACGCATTATTCGTGAAATTACTCCACTTTCTGAAGATGATTTCTTTATCGTACTAAATCATTTCAATGCGAAATTTGATTTTCCGGTGCATTACCATCCTGAGTATGAGCTTAATCTTGTGCTGCATTCAAAAGGGAAACGCATTATCGGTGACTCCATTGAAGCTTACGGACATCCCGATCTGGTTTTGATAGGACCAAATACACCACATGCATGGACAGGCAATGAGCCTAATGTCCAGGTTGTGACTATTCAGTTCCTGCCGGACTTCCTTAGTGAAAAAGCATTCTCCCGCAAACTTACTTTACCTATTAAAGAACTGCTGGAAAGATCTAAAATGGGAGTGGTTTTCTCGAATGAAACCACCAATAATTTTTTAGACCGTATTATGCTGCTTACCGAGACCAGACGTTTTGATTCTTTACTGCAGTTCCTGTCAATACTCAACGATCTTGCTACTTCTCCGGGGCAGCGTTCTTTATCTTCTCTCTCATATGTCGGACAGTTTGATACATCAAAAAG
This sequence comes from uncultured Bacteroidales bacterium, assembly GCA_964500535.1. Classification (GTDB taxonomy): domain Bacteria; phylum Bacteroidota; class Bacteroidia; order Bacteroidales; family UBA1402; genus UBA8389. The sequence goes on along the minus strand of CAZCPI010000117.1, from coordinate 4,198 downwards.
CCGCCGTATTAAAATTGTCAATCAGTATTTATATGATAACCTGATTAATCAGATTAAAATAAACGATGTCGCTGCTTTGGTTAATATGACTCCATCTGCTTTCAGTCACTTTTTTAAAAAAAGAACTCAGCGTTCGTTTTCTGACTATCTCTCAGATTTGAGGATAGGCAATGCTGCCAGACTTCTTATCGAGAGTGAGAAAACTGTTTCTGAGATTTGTTTTGAAAGCGGTTTCAACAACATTTCAAACTTCAACCGTGCTTTTAAAGAGAAGAAGGGATGTACTCCGACTGAATTCAGATCTCAACAGAAGTACATAACCAAACATTAAATCATCAGCCGTTTCTTATTAGCTCAAAACAAACAAAGTAGAGCCTATAATACTGTTATGCAACTACATAACCCTGTATAAGACTAAAAACGCACTATACTTATATGTGCACAAAAAAATTTCATTCATTCATTAAAGTATCATCATTCAGCCTTAAAAGCAAATTCCAATGACTGATAGATAACTAGATTTGCTTCGTCAAATTAACCTAAAACTCTATGCTTATGAAAAAGAAGAACTGGTTGCTTCGATTGAACGTTTTTTCAATCGCATTTATCATGGCAACGTTGTCTTCATTCGCACAAACAAAAATTTCAGGAAATGTTGTTTCCGGGCAGGGAGAAACGCTGCCCGGTGTTTCAGTCTTTGAAAAAGGTACGTCGAATGGAACTATAACGAACACCAACGGCCAATATCAATTGGATGTTAAGACTAAAAATCCTGTTTTGGTTTTCTCATTCATGGGATATCTGAAACAGGAAATTATTGTAAACGGCAAAAACAAAATCGATGTAACTTTGAGAGAAAACGAACTTGCGCTCAATGAAGCAGTCGTTGTCGGTTATGGTTCGGTAAAGAAGAGTGATCTTACAGGATCTGTTAGTTCAGTCAAAGTCGAACCACTCAAAAACTCACCGGCCAACTCAATCGATGGTTTATTACAGGGGCGTTCAGCCGGACTTCAGGTCATCAATGCTTCGCAGGATCCGGGTTCAGGATCAACAGTGAGGATACGTGGTGGTAGCTCTTTGTTTGGTTCGAACTCTCCATTACTCGTTGTGGATGGTTTCCCTTTAGGTGAAGCCGGTAACCTTAAACAGATTAATCCTGCCGATATTGTTTCAGTGGAAATCCTTAAAGATGCATCGGCTTCAGCCATTTATGGTTCAAGAGGCGCTAATGGTGTAATCATGGTTACTACCAAAAAGGCAAAAGCAGGCATTACTACAGTAAATATTAAGCAGCAGACCACAATTTCTCAGTTTTCTTCCAAACTAAATATATGGAGAGACATGGTGTTGATGGCTCAGCTTAATAATGAAGACAGAGTTAATGCTCACATGACACCGCTATTTACAGGTAAAACTTTTTCAGATGGTATTTATTATCCGTCGGTAAATGAGATTGCCAGCGGAGAATGGCCTTATTATACTGAATGGGACAAAATTGTTTTTCGTGAAGCACCGGTTTCAAACAATACTACTGCCAGCATTAACAGTGCAACTGACAGAACTTCTTTTAATCTTAGCGTCAATTATTTTGATGATAAAGGTGTTTATATTAAAGATGACTATACTAAAGGTATTGTAAATCTTGCAGTAAGCCACAAAGTGTTTGATTTTCTGACGATAAGTACTTCAAATATTATCTCCAAAGGTTATCGTAACAACAATGGAGGTCTGGCTTATTACAGAAATCCGCTGTGGCCGGTTTATAACGAAGATGGTTCTTATTATCAGACAGGTGCTACAGATTATTATCATCCGCTTGCACTTACCAATCTCAAAAAGAACGAGACTAACAGTATGGATTTCATCTCTTCATGGCAAGCCGATGTTAAATTCACTGATTACCTGACTTTAAGATCTCAGCTGAATTATAAATATGGTACATATGTATCTGATGTTTATAATCCTAAGAAATATACCGAATCCGGTGTAATGAACAATGGAGCAGCAGCTATTGGCAACTGGTTCGGACAGGATATGATTTCTGAAACCTATCTGACGTTTGACAAGACTTTTGCTGCTAAGCATAAAGTTACAGCTATGGTTGGACAATCTTTTCAAAGCAGCATGAGCCGCAGTTCCAATCTTGCTGCTTATGACTTTGTCAATGAAGCTACTGGTAATGAAAACATGGCTTCAGGCGATCCTGAAAAGAATGTTGTTTCAAACGGATATTCTGCTTCCAAATTGCTTTCATTCATGGGACGTTTCAACTACACGCTGATGGACAAATACTTGTTTACTTTCACATCACGTGCTGACGGTTCTTCAAAGTTTGGTGCAAACAACAAATGGGCTTACTTCCCTTCAGGTGCAGTTAGCTGGAAAGCGCACAACGAAAACTTCATTAAAAATCTCAACACTTTTGACGAGCTGAAATTGCGTGTAAGTTATGGTATCTCCGGGAATCAGGGCATATCACCATATCAGACTCTCAGTCAATATGGTATCGAGCAATATTATTCAAATGGCAAGCTGAATACTGTAATCGGCCCGGGATATGTCTCAGGTTATACCGGCGACAACTATAGGTTTAGGACCTGGAGTGGCATCCCGAATGAAGATTTGAAATGGGAAACCACAGCTCAGTTTGACATAGGTACAGACATTGCATTTTTTGACAGCAGATTGCGTTTCACTTTTGACTATTATATAAAGAACACTTCAGATTTGCTGCGCAGAACTTTACTTCCATTGTCATCAGGTTATGATGAAATGTGGGTTAATGATGGAGCTATCCAGAACAAGGGTTTCGACATGTCTGTAACCGGAGATATGATACATAAGAAAGATCTGGATTTTTCTGCAACTCTTATATTCTCAAGAAACCGCAATAAAGTTACAGATTTGGGAGATGATATTTCTTCAGGATTAAATACTGATGTCAACACCGGAATGAAGTACAAATTCTGGGGAACCCCGGTTTCAACATTTAATCAGTATCCTAACATTCTGGCTATAGGACAACCTGTAAATGTATTTTATGGATACAAAGTTGACGGAATCATTCAGACCGAACAGGAAGGACTTGATGCAGGACTTAATGGCGCGATGGCAAAACCGGGTGAATATAAATATGTTGATGTCAGCGGTGATGGCACTTTTTCGGATAAAGACCGTACTATCATAGGTAATCCTAACCCTGATTTTCTGATGAGTCTTTCACTTAATGCCCGTTACAAGAAGTTTGATGCAGAAATATTCTTCAACGGTGTTTTTGGCAACGATATCCTTTATCAAAATAAATGGGGAGGTCAGGCTAATACAATGCCTCTGCGCTGGACTCAGGATAATCCAAACAATGAGTATCCTAGTCTGAGACAAGATCGTACATACTTCTTGTCTGACTGGTGGATTGATGACGGATCATACGTCAGGATCCAGAATGTCAATATCGGATACAATTTTGCTTCCAATAAAATAAAATGGATCAAAAACATGAGGTTAAATGTGAATGCTTCAAATCTTTTCACATTTACAGGTTTCAAAGGCTATGATCCTGAAGTCGGTACAGACGGAATCTATTGGGGTGGTTATCCAAGGTTAAGGAAATGGACTATTGGTTTGGACATAACATTTTAAGAAATTACGTATATGAAACATAAAATAATATCAATACTGACCATCTGTGCAATCGTAATGACCTCATGCGATCTTAACGAGGAGCCATATGGTTTTTACTCAGAAAAAAACTTTTATAAAACTGCTGAGGATGCTGAGATATCATTGATGTATGCCTATAATGCCCTGAACTTTATAGAATACTCCAGAGGTATCTTATATATTGGCGAGCTTGCATCAGAGATTTGTGATGTTAAATCCGGCGAGGCTTATGGTTCTCAGGACATTAATAATTGGACAACTGATGCTACCAATGAAACACTGACTTATTATTTCAAATACTGCTTTATTGGAATAAACAGAGCTAATGCAGTTATTGAGAATGTTGCCAAAAGCTCATTTGATGAAACTGTCAAAAAGAAGTTGCTTGGAGAGGCTTACTTCCTGAGAGCTTACCACTATTTCAACCTGGTCAGAGTATATGGTCTTGTACCTATACAAAAATCAATGGTTAAGACTGTTTCTCAGACTTCACCTGAAATGGCAAAAAATCTTGATGACTTATATAACATGATCA
>CAZCPI010000116.1:0-8198 GCA_964500535.1 uncultured Bacteroidales bacterium | reverse complement strand
TATGCACGTTTAAATCAATTTGATAAAGCTTTGTCAGACATCAATGTTGTCAGAAACCGTGCTAATGCAGTACCTGCAACTCTTGCAGAAGTAAGTGCAACAGGAGTTTCAGGAGTAGCCGGTTTGGATTATATTCTTGACGAACGTATGCGTGAATTAGGTATTGAAGAAAAGAGAAGATTGACGCTTGCGCGTTTAGGTGAAGATATTTTCTATAATCGAGTTGTTGCTTATAATCCGTATTATGCTTCAGGCAACTCCAATACAACTTACGGCAACAGAACTGTAACTGTCAACTTCTTGAAGGCATTTACAAGATATGCTATTCCTCAGACTGCAATCGATGCCAATAAAGATGCTGTATTAGAACAAAATACAGGTTATTAATTATAAAAGATCAGATTTCAAATAGTTAACAAAGAAGGTTTCACAAGGTGTTATTTTTAAGCAGGAAGAAGCTGTCATTTTAATGGCAGCTTCTTTTGTCTTGTAATTGGAGAGTCTTTCTACAAGCAGCATGAAAGGCGTGAACAAAAAATTAATTATCCTTTCTTACTGTTCTTGCTTGCATATTCCTTAGGGGATACACCGTAAAATTCTTTAAAAGAAACCGAAAAATGAGATAAATTTGAAAAACCCAGAGCATAAGCCACTTCTGAAACAGTGAGCTTTTGATTATAAAGTAAGTCAGCAGCCTGTTTGAGTCTGATAGATTTAATTAAATCTCTTGCAGACATATTTGTAATTTCCTTTAATTTGCGATACATGTGAACCCTGCTCATACCGATCTTTTCAGCGAGCATCTCCACATTAAGATTCTGATCAGAGATATTTTCATTAATTACTTTCATTATCTTTTCAAAAACTATCTGGTCATTTGATTTAACAACTACTTGTTCTATTAAAGGATTTGTCTCTTTTTCATTGATTGATTTATGTTCAATCCGTTCACGATTTGCAATTATCCCTGCAATTTGTTTTTTAAGCAATTCCATGTTGAATGGTTTGCAAACATAACCATCTGCTCCGGTATCAAAACCTTCTGCTTTATCATCATATCCTGTTTTTGCAGTAAGCAATAAAACAGGTATATGACTTATATTCAGATTTGACTTAATTTTCTTGCATAAAGTCATACCATCCATTTCAGGCATCATTATATCACTTATCACCAAATCAGGTTTATCTTTAAGAATGTAATCGAGAGCTTCTTTGCCATTGCAACACTCTTTTACTTTGTAGATTTCTGAAAGTTCCTTATGTAAATAATTCCTTATTTCATCTTCATCATCAACAATCAATATTCTATATCTGGTTTTTGCTCTGGATTTTACAATAGCAAGTTCCTGTTCTGACATAGTAAGTTCAATCTCATCTTTGCCTGATGTAGTCCGGTCGGTTTTATAATCAGTATCAGTTTTAATATTTTCTTTTTCTGATTCAGGCAGATGCACGGATCCCATTGGAAGTCTGATTACAAATTCACATCCCTTTTCAAAATGCTTATTACGGGCAAATATTTTGCCATGCATAAGTTCAACCAAATTTTTAGCCAGATGCAAGCCTATACCTGTTCCAAAATTCGAACCGGTTTGAGCATTATCAATCTGATAAAAACGCTCAAATATTCTCTCAATTTGTTCATCCTGAATTCCAATGCCATTATCGGATACTATAATCTCAAAGTATTCCTGTAAAGCACTTTCAGGAGATTTCATATCACTCCCTGTATTCAGAATAATATTAATCTCACCTTTTTCAGGAGTAAATTTGAATGCATTGGAAATGATATTAACCATGACTTTGTCAAAATTATTGATATCAATCCATACATTGAGTTCATCCATTTCATGTATGAAACCAAATTTAACATCACGTATTTTTGCCTGATATTCAAATGTATGCATTACATCCTTGATAAAGGAAACAATATCGGTTTCACGCATCCTTATAACCATTTGTCCTTTATCAATTTTTCTGACATCCAGTAATTGGTTAATTAACCTTAGTATTCTTTGCGAGTTACGATGAATAAGTTTGTAAACTTCTTGTCTTCCGGCATCTTTATCTTCAGCAAGCAACTTTTCCAGTGGACTTATTATCAAACTCATAGGAGTTCTGATCTCGTGCGAAATATTTGTGAAAAAATTTAGTTTGCCTTCGTTTATCTCTTCGATGTGCTCACGCCTTATAAGTTCCTGTCTGTTTTTGATTCTCTCGTTTATTATGCGATAGATAATCCAGACTAATCCAAAAAACAATAACAGATAAATAAGCTTAGCTAATTTTCTTAAATACCATGGTGGATATATTACTATTTCCCATATCTTTTCATCTGATTCAAGGTCATTTATACAAGCTTTAACATGAATTTTATAATGCCCATAATCCAGATTACTAAATGCCACACGGTTAATGCCTTTTTCCGTAGTAATCCAACTATTGTTTAATCCCGACATTTTGTACTTATAAAACACTCTGCCCTGGCTTCCATAATCGAAAGTTGAAAATTCCAGACTGAACATCTTATCTTTATAATCAAGTTTAATTTTTTTTACATCAGATATAAAGTCATTTACTATTTCGTGTGACCCTGACTTCTGCCCTTTAACCACAAGTCTATCAAAGACATATAAACCTGTTAAATAGAAGTTTAAAGTGGTCTTGGTTTCTGATATCTGAGATGGAAAAAACGAAGCGACTCCACTTACACCACCGAAAAACATTTCTCCATGTGATGACTTGTATGCCGCACCCATAGAAAACTCATTACACTGCAGGCCATTATAAGAGTTATAATTTATAAAGCGTTTCTCGGTTACAATAAAATTTGAGATTCCATTATGAGTACTTAACCATAGATTGCCCTTTTCATCTTCAAGTATGCCACAAACCGAATTACAGATCAGACCATCTTTAACTGTTAAATGCTCTGATTTATATGTTGATGTATTTATACAAGTTAATCCCTCTGTTGTCCCAAACCACATCAGACCTCTCGAATCTCTGTAAACAGACAATACTATATTCCCAATTAAAGTACCGTTGAAACCATAAAATGATTTTATCTTTCGTGTTTTTAAGTTAATGCAACTGGCTCCTTTATAAGTGCCGATCCAAATTAAACTATCACCGTCATTTTTAATACAGTTTATCCAGTTATTACATATCCCTGTGGAATCGGTTTCAGTATATATGAATTTGTCAACGTATTCAGATGAGCGAGTGTCAAAAATCTGAATCCCGGCTCCATAAGTGCCAACCCATATTCTTTTGTTTGAATCAAATGCCAGACTCCTGGCTCTATTTACAAAAGTGTTATTATATGGTCCGACATTGGAATTTTTATAGAAATATGTTTCTCCGGATTTCTTTTTAAATTTAATCAGACCGTCAATATAAGAGCCCAGCCAAATATTCTCATTGTCATCTTCAATCATAGACATGATAGAACCCAACACTCTGTTTCCGGGACTGCTTACATTGTAATGTTCTGATTTATTACCCTTGATTGCATACATCCCGTCATTATCAGTACCTACCCATATATTATCCTGTTTGTCCTGAAATAATGACATTATACAATTGGATCCGATAATATTTTTATAAAATGACTTTGGACCCCAATAACGAAACTCGTTTGCATGATTTGGTGAAAAAAACACTCCTTTTTGAAAAAGACCTATCCAAAGATTTCCGGACTTATCATTATAAATTGAATGAACTTTCGTCTTTGACAAATCAAAAAATGATGTTAAAAGCTGATAATCTTCCAGTTTCTCAGTTTTGTTATTCAGGTATTTTATTCCCAGACCGTCTGTTCCTACAAGTAAAAGACCGTTTTTATCAAAGGATAAGCATTTAACGGGTAAAACAACTGATGGGTCTGAATAAGAAACCGGTTCAAACTTATTCAATAATTGGTTAAAGCGGTATAACCCTCCTGTCAGTGTTCCTGCATAAATATTACCATCATTATCTTCCTCAATACATGAGATTTGATTACTGCCTATCGAAGAAGGTGTTTTGTAGGAAACCAACCGTCCGCTTTCAGGATGATACATATTTAATCCCTGATTTTCAGACGCTATCCACAATTGTCCTTTTTTATCCAAATGCAAAGCGACCAGATAATGGCTGCAAACATTTTTATATAGATCTTCATCAATATAAAAGGATTTTCCACCATCCCCGGAACGTAAAATTCCCTTACCAGATGATGAAACCCATAATTCACCATCCGGGGTTTCAATTATGGATGTGATATGGGGTGAAACTTTTTTCCCTTTTAAATAAACAGGAATTTCCACAAACTTATCTTCAGCCCTGTCGTAAAGTTGCAATCCACTTATACAACCAATCCAGATACGTCCTTTACTATCTTCAAAAACTGTACGGACATAATTGTTTTTTAATGAGTATTTATCTTCCTTACTGTTATGATAAATAGTAAATCTGACACCGTCAAACTTATTTAAGCCGTCTTCTGTTGCAATCCAGATATAATTCCTGTGATCCTGATAAATTGAATTAATCAAACTATTCGAAAGGGCATTGTCTGTCGAATAAAAACTGCATTTCTGAGCTCTAATTGGCAGACATAGTAGTACAGTTATTAATATGATTAATGCAGATTTTCTCATTATTGATTAAATGTTTTATCCTCTCATTTTTTATAATACTTAGATTATGGGATCATTTTTTTATCAGTTACCCAAAGAGGATTTTCAGATAATCCACAGGGTTTTCCCATAAACTGTTTGCCGGCATTCTTGTCACCTTTAAGTTGCCATTTATACCATGCAGTTGCAACTTTAGCAAACTCTCCACCATGTGGTTGTCCATAAGTACCGCCGTGACCAACATCCATATTGGCAACAAAAACAGGCACGTGATTGATCCTGCTGAAATCATCCATACCATTATTATAAGCTATATCTTTTTCTCCTCCAAGTATGTATAATACAGGAGTATGAAATTTCTGCAGATCATCTTTTGTCAGAGCGGGCATTCCCGGCAGACCACTACCTGAATTTCCAAGTACGCCACTGTTACATACAATTGCAGTAGTTACACGTGGGTCTGATGCACTTTCGATAGTTTGCAAACCGCCACAAGACATTCCGCTAACAGCTATCTTTGAGACATCCAACTTTTGATAAAAAATACTCTCTTTATTGTTGTTTTGTTCAATAGCCCAGTTAATTGCATCAATCATCTGTGAGGAAGTCGTTTTTCCTTCGCTACGTTTACCCTCTTCAGGTACAGGTCCTATTGCAATTACAAGGAAACCATGAGAAGCGACTTCAGATAAGAAACGTACATGTTCCCATGGAGAATTTGCACAGGCACCATTGCCCCAGGCAATAATTGGCAATTTATTTCCAGTTTTAAAAGGTTTCAAATCAGAAGGTCTGAAAATTGTATGAGTGGAAAGACTATTATCAGTATACATGACAGCCGGATACTGACCGGTACCCCCATCTTCAACTGTCTGGATTTTACTTGTCTTTTCACTTTCAACTGAAGTATTTTGTTGAGCATTAGCTGTTCCAACAAAAATCATAAGACTCAATAAGGAGAAAAATTTAAATTTTTTCATGAGTTAATTCTTATTTATTAATACTATTGAAAATCTTATAACACTCTGTAAACCCCGATTATAACATACGGATCTTCGCCGGGTTTCAACCGGGGCATTGTGAGTGTGCCCAGGAAGATTGCATGATTCAGATAGTCATATGGACTGTTTTCAGGAGCTTCCAAATCTATTACGGATTTACAGTAAAATGTTTTGTTTTTGCTGTCTGAATGCATCAATGCCTGATTAAGTACCTGAAATATATAACCATCGTGAGTTTTTAATAAGTATCGCGCATAAAGCTCAGTATCACCGTCGGGACGCACAAGTTGCCAGTCTTCGCCACCGGACAAAACTTCACCCTTGATTTTCGGACCGCTGAATGTTCCCCCTGTTATAGGAATTACTCTACGCACTCCTCTTTTACTTTCGCCCACATTGATCATATTCCCAATCTTTACTTTAGCATCCCACATAAATTCAGTTTTAAAATCCTTATATAAAGAATCAGTCTTAACCTGATCAGGACTCTGTGCATTAATGCTTTGGGCGGCAATAAACAATATCAAAAATAAATAAATCCGTTTCCTCATACTCATATTTGTTTTTTGAAAAAATGGTTTTGAAACTTTAACTCATTTTAGATTTATCTGAAACGGGCTTGCAGGAAGTCCTTCTTTGTTATATAAATTGGCAAAATCAGGATTATCTGCCCAGGCATATCTTACCGAAACAGGTTTTGAGATTTTGTCGTTCCACACGACCACCTCATTGTTTATGATTTCAGCTTTTGCCCACTCATAAATGCCGTCTTCTCCCGCGATTGCAAAATGAGAGATTTCCTCTCCATTGCCGGAAACCAATCCGCTGCCAACATTATCGAATGATAAAATGATTTTACTTCCTTCAAGGCGGGCTGCTTTTCTTATTGGTCCTGAACTTAACATATTTTTTTCGCCATACGTGATTTTCATGGCTTGAAGAGCCAGCCTTTCTCCAACAGGTTTTTTATTAAGCGGATGAATATCGTTCCATTCTCCAAGATCAATATTAATTCCGAGACCTGTATTTGGTACTGTTTCGGCAGTAAGTAATTGTACTTCGCGCATTTTAGCCCAGTTACTCTCTTCAGGTGAATAATTGACGTCCATATAATTAGGTAGCTGAGCTATTAAAAATGTCAGGTCACCCAGCTGCCATTGGTTTCGCCAGTCATTAATCAGTGCCGGTAAAAGTTTTGAATATGCCTGAGGATTACCAGCATTGGCTTCTCCCTGATACCATAGAAAGCCTTTCACAGCAAAATTTGTATATGGAGCAATCATACCATTATATAGTCCGGTTGGACTTTGCTGGGGATTAACCGGGCGTACTCCAGACGGGTAATTTCCAATCGGTCTTCTGCGTTGAGCAACTTCGCCGACTTTATAATACCAGTCACCCTTAAGATCAACAGTGTCGTTTGCCGATAATAAAAAATATGGCTTATCCGGCACAAATCCACCTTTGCCTCCGCTATTGGTAACTCTTATTACAAACAAGTTATTTCCCAGTTTCAGCACATCAGGTTTTATTTTATACACACGCTGAGGATATTCATAAGTAGTGTTTCCGACTTTTTGTCCATTTATGTATAATTCATCAGCATTTACAATTCTTCCCATTTTTACAGTTACCTCTTTGTCCGTCATTGATTGAGGTACATTTATTACACGGCGAAACCAGACTACACCGTCCAAATCACGAACGCCCTGATCTTCCCAAAAACCGGGGATGTTTATACGCTTCCAGTTAAGTGGCTGATAAGCCGGATCATACCATTTCACAGGTCCGGCCAGGCCCTTATCAGTCTCTTCCCGTTGACCAAACTGGCTGCCGTTAGCTCCTCTTGATGGACGTGTCTGCCGGAGCGTTCTGTTTATATTTGCTGTGTCCTTGTTTTGTTTGACAGTTTTGTAAATATCCGGGAACTCCTTAAATCCCTCTTCACTCATCCATGACTCGATAGGCGTACCACCAACACATGTGTTGATAATTCCCATAGGGACATAGTACTTATCATACAGTTTTTTCACAAAAAAATATCCGATTACGGTAAAATCAAGCACTGTAGTTGGGTTGCAAGCCACCCATTTCAGCCCGGGATTGTCTGACAGGGGGCCGGCAACAGTAGCTTTTTCGGGTACATAAAATTGTCTGATTTCAGGCAGATTTGCTTCTGCTATATCCTTAGCTAAACGCTCAGCATGACGTACCAGTTGATGTGTCATGTTAGACTGACCTGAACAAACCCAGACATCGCCTATTAAAATATTGCTGAGAGTAATCTTGTTATTACCCCTTATTTCCATGGTGTATGGACCGCCGGCTTTCATCGGCTTCAGTTTTACCATCCATTTGCCATCTTCACCGGTAATGCAACTATAATTTTTCTTCAGAAATTTCACAGTGACCTTTTCCCCTTTTTGAGCTCTGCCCCACACTTTAACGGTTTCATCTCGTTGTAAGACCATGTCATTACCTACGATAGCCGGAAGACTAACATCTGCACTTATTTGCAGTGAAACCAGGATGAAAGGGAAAAAAACAATTTTCTTCATATGTTATTTTATTTCAC
>CAZCPI010000115.1:0-8222 GCA_964500535.1 uncultured Bacteroidales bacterium | reverse complement strand
AAAGAATCAATTTCTGATTAGTTTCCCTGTCTTTCCGACGCTTCCGTTCACGTAAACCTTGTAAAGGTATACTGAAGAAGAAGATGACGCCATTTCTCCAGAAGTCACGACATGTTCCTGCAAGCCGGCATTGCTATCACCCTCGTAATTGTATACAAGTCTTCCATAAAGATCGCTGATAACAATTCTTACCCTGGCATCCGTATTCAGATAATACTTGAAAGTAATCTGCGAAACAAAAGGATTCGGGTATGTTACAATATCCATCGGCAGATTTTCCTGAACAAGTCCGTCAGGAAGATCCTGAATAGCCTGTATCTGACTGTTCATCCATGTAATACGATTGCTCAGCCAGTTTTTAAGATAGCTGATTTCATTTGCATATGTACCTCCTACATAATTATTAGGCCACAGATAAGTATTCAAAATGTTCCATGTCTGGAAATTTCTTTTCTGAGCATCAGCCAGCTGATTAGCACAGCTATCAATAACGTGATTCAGGTAAGTATTGTTAATATATTTATCAGTCCAGACATTCCAGCGTTTTTTAAGCTGATCGTTAAAGAAAGGATCCAGTCTGAACTTCTGCCACCAGAATGGCATTGCATATTGATCAGCATCACCCATGCCGTCTATTATCCACCCTTCTGTCTGACCGGCAGAAAAGAAATTTGCATTACCAAAACAAATATCATAGTCCCAGTAAGGTCCCATAGTGATTTTACCACCCTTGCTATCTTTATTTTTATGTATAAATGTACTTATGCGATATCCGTCAAGATTTCTGGACAACTCACTTATTATATAATAGTCTATGAAAGAATTGAAATCCACCATCGGATAATAACCATTTACCTTATCGGTATAGTTATCACTGTACATTGCATCCTCAAATTTGGTGATGTGATTTTTTATATAATTAAATTGTTCTGGTTTAAGGGTCTCGCCATCCGGGTCCTGGAAAAGAAAGAAAACCCTTTGCTGCAGGTTTGTCCATGCTCTGTAGGGAGAAATCCAATAATCCACACCATCTACATCAGTTGCTTCAGGACGGTCAATCTTCAATACATAACCACCGGTCACATCATCACCTGAAATGTCTGTAGCTTTAAGTGTCGACAAATTACATCTGTTTTTATCAATCTTAATCTTTTCCACCAGCACATAGACTCCCTGATAAGTACCATTCAGATATAGTTCAAAGAACCGTGTACGCGGTGACCATTTACCGGTGAGGTTTCCCAAATGATATGCAAGGACGTTTCTCATAAGAGATTTATCAGGATAAGGACCGTGAAAAACCCAGTCATTTTCTTTTGGCATACCAAGCAGGCTTACATTGTTATTAGTGCCGTCTTCTAGTCTGGTTTCGACAGAATAGCTCTTTTTGGGGAAACCAGCAGAAGTATTGCCCCTTATTTCTATACCTACATTTCCATTATATTCAAATACGGAATCAGTCAGATTATTAATGCCGGAAAGATTATTTACAATCTTCATATTTGCAGTAATCTTGGTATTCTGAATGATATTCTGACCATTAGTATTTATCATTATCAATGGAATATTGAAATCTTCAAAATTAACAGGGTCAGTAAACCATGCAGGAACTTCTTTATACTGTGTATCGTCAGATTTCAGACGTACACTTACAAATGGTCTGGCTGACATATCTGAGCCACTACCATCCTTGTTAATAACCTGAATCGCAAATGTATTTATACCACTCTTAAGCATTGATGGTTTAATGATAAACCTTTCAGGCGTGCCGCCGCTATACATCCTTGCTTCATGGTCTATTGATAATGTAGCATTATATGCAGGAACACCTGTACCAGTCAAATTGGATGATCTGGCAGCTTCAACACCATTAATAAAAAGTATAAAGGCATCATCATAATCCATATCAAGTACCATTCTGTCAATAATACTCAAATCCTTGATATTAACCTTTCGTCTGATATAAACAGAATTACATAAAGGCACTGTAGTCCTGTCATCATTATCGCCAAAACCAAAACCTCCTACACCTGAACTCCATGAAGTATCATTAAAATCGGGCAAATACCAGTTTGCCGGAGTTGATGTTTTTGTTGAAAAATATTTGAATGTATCGGTTTCAAGGAGAATGGACTCCCAGTGAGTATTATCGAGTGCAATTACAATCACATTGAAAACCTTGCTTAAAACGACAGTATTTCCATCTTTTGTAACAGATATTTTTGCAGTAAGAGTCACTGTCTGATTAAGATATTTAGGTCTTGTCACTTTACCGTCAGTGGAAATAACATCAGGTGAAGAAGAAGTCCATACTACAGGATATGAAGATGCACCTGCAACTTTCTGTAGTACAAGATCGCTCTTGACTTTATTCAGATCTCCGGCAATACTGATACTATTGTAAGCTTCAAGCATATCGGCAGGATAGCCATTCATATCAAGTATTTCAGCATCAGACAATGTCCTGTTATAAATCCTGAAATCATCAACAGTCCCGTTTAAAGCAGGATCCGGGTATTGAGACTTTGCAATGTAGTTTTTATTTGTCAACGGAAGCATGGAGGGTGTTATTGTTACTTCTGTATTTACGCCAACCATTATACCATTGACAAAAATCTTCGAAGTCCCTTTTTTTGCATTGGCATCCCATGCAAAAGTAACTACTACATGCATCCATTCATTTGTTTTTATAGCACTTCCTGCATCTGTAACTTGTTCACCCCATCCATTTTTAAGCGCAAATCTCAAATTGTTGCCTCCGGAATTTGGTGTTAGAAAAATATTATAATTCTGACCTGATCCAAAATCAAATATTCTTGCCCAGTTATTAAGGGATTTGAGTTTCACTCTCGTTGAAACCGAAAAACTTGTTAATGAATTTATTATTCCTTGCGGCATAGTCAGAAAGTCAGTCATATTAGTAAAAGTCGCACCTTTACCGCTAAAACCGGTCTCTATTACCGGGCTGCCGGATAATGTACCGTTATTTCTGTTACCGGAAGCATCAGAGACTGAATTTCCGGATATAGATTCAAAATCATAATGCAGTATAAGGCCATCACTTAATGAGGCACTCAATGAAAAAACAGATATTGTAAATAACGAAATAGCTAAAACTTGAATCTTCTTAAAAAATCTCATGTGTGAATTCTTTACTTGGTTTTTCTAATATTATTTGACCGATTTAATACAGATTGGATTAAGGGTCTGCAAAATTAAAAAAATCAGTGATATACAAATAATAAAATCAATGAAAGTCTTAAAATCATGAGTTAATTTTCAGTAGAAAAAGCAGCATTTTTCTTTGTTATTATATTTTTTTCACATATCTGGTAATATTTCAAAAAAAAAGTGAGTTAACATATTTTAGTATTAAAAAAATATATACCTTCGCGCAATAATTTTAACCTCGTAAGCGGGGTTATAGTTAAGAATAATAACATATATACTAATTCTTTTAAATCAAAAAAAATGAAAAAGTTGGTTTTGTTTGCCGCTGTTATCGTTGCTGTTTCATTTGCATCATGTAAAAAACAAGCTGAAGCTCCTGCTGAAGAAGCAACTGTTGAAACTGTTGCTCCTGACACAACATCTGCTATCGTTACAGCTGACTCTACAGCTGCTGACACTACAGCTGCTGTTGCTGAATAAGCAGAAAAAAGAAACTAAAAAGCCTTCCGGCTTTTTTATGATTTCAATGCTCATCCCTAGATGGGCATTTCTTATTTAAACAAATTCCCTGCCTAATCACAATGAGCAGACCATGCAAACTTTACTAATTACACGAATCAAAAATTTTGCTTAAGCACATGAGCCATCTGACTCCGGCAACTGTAGCCGTCGCAAAATAGCAGAGCCTTCATCGTCTGAATATAATTATGGTTTTATTTTTTGATAAATGGCGTTCAGATTCGTTTGATAAAACTCTTTTATGACACCTTCATGTTCTCCCATCGGTTTCACAGGAACAAGATTAGCCACTTCTTCAAATGTTAAGTCTGAATTGAAGAGAGTTTCTGTTGTACCCCACAGCATTGCTGAGATTGTTTCTTCTGAGGCTTTTTCTGAAAGACCGAAAGAGATCGCAAGGTCTTTTAACTGTTGTAACTGAAACCAGAAGTAAGTATGCCCCATTGCACTGATTACTGCATATGCTTCAATCAGGTTTTCATCAACAACAGGTACCTTGCCCAGAGGTTCAAACAATTTTATAAACTCCTCAGAAACATTCTTGCTGACATTTTCAGCAAAACAAACAGGGTTGAAACCTTTATTCACATAAGTACCGGCATTGGGATTCATTCTGGCAATACTAATATTTTCAGGCAACTCATTTTTTAATTTATCTATTGTAATTTTTGGTGCCAGAGATACTACGAGAGAATTTTCAGCAAAATAATACCTTATAGATTGCAAAGTTTGCATAAGTACAGGTGGGTGCAATGCCAGAAACACAAGATCAGACGATGCTGCAGGTTCCGCATTACTTACAGATATCTCAATTTGTGGAAAACTCTCTTTGAGACCGTTTAGTACCACTTCATTCGTTTCATAAACAAAGATTTTTTCAAAACTAATGTTTGCATTTTTGAATCCTGTCAATAGAATCCGGGTAATGCGACCACCCCCGATAAAACCTAAAGTTTTCATGCTTTTTTTATTTTACAACAAGATATTATAGAGTACCTCATACCAGGTAATCTTTTAAAAGTTTAGAAAATAAAATTAAATAAGTAACCTACTATCATAATTCCCGTCGCCACAACACCAATGAAAGTTAAGATCAACGGAAGTTTCAATACTTTTTTAAGAATAATCATTTCAGGTAGTGAAAGACCAACCACTGCCATCATAAATGCTAACGAAGTCCCAAGAGAAGCTCCCTTTTCTATTAAAACTGAAACAATCGGGATTATTCCGGCAGCATTGGAATATAGCGGTACTCCAATTAACACAGAAAGAGGTACACTATACCAGGCTGACTTACCCATAATTGAAGCCATGAAAGTTTCAGGAACAAATCCATGAGCACCTGCTCCAACAGCAATACCTATAACCACATAAAGCCAAACCTTCCCTACTATTTCTTTTACAGCGTTGAAACCAAATTTAAGTCTGTCTTCAAAAGACTTTTTCTCTTCTTCATTTTCGGTTTCACCAAGTCTGGTTTTATAGACCCAATCCTGTACCCAATGTTCAAGCTTTAGTTTACCAATTATCCAGCCGGCCAAAATTGCGATAATTAAGCCTGTCAAAACATAAATCAAAGCTGTCTTCCACCCAAACATGCCTAGTAAAAGAATTACCGCCACTTCATTAATCATTGGAGCTGCAATCAAAAATGAAAAAGTCACACCCAAGGGTATGCCGGATTCTACAAAACCTAAAAACAAAGGTATAGCAGAACATGAGCAAAAAGGGGTTACAATACCTAACAGCGAAGCCAGTATATTTCCTGTAAATGTTGATTTACCCTCGAGCATTTTTCGTGTTCGTTCAGCTGAAAAATACGAACGGATAATACCTACAAAGAAAATAATTAAGGCAAGCAGCATCAATACCTTTGGCACTTCAAATATGAAGAAGCGTAAGGATTCGGTTATGTGAGCGCCTTTTTCAAGACCCAGCACCTTATCAATAATCCAGTCTGATAAAGGTTGCAGATTGTGGTAAACCAAATACCACACAGAAATCAGAAATATTGCTCCAAGAATTTTTTTATTTAATTTCATACGTAATTGTTTTTTTTTACACTAAGGTCGTATGGAACACCGCATGCCCGAAACATCATTGGCTAAGACGTTTAGTTTAAGCATGCTCGTTTCATATAGAGAATAAAAATATTTCGTATATCACCGAAATATATTTATAAATTTTTTAAACAAACAGCAGGTACACGTAGTATATTCCAACAAGAATGAATAATACAGCAACTACTCGTCGGAACCAGAATTCAAATGTTTTAATTTGTTTGTATAGTCTGGCTACATTTCCTACGGCAAAAGCCAGCAACCATGCAAAGATTATCACAGGTAGACCGGTAGCAATCGCGAATATTACGGGGAGATACAATCCTCCTGCACTTGAAATAGTCACCGGTATTAACATTGCAAAATACAAAACACCGCTATAAGGACAAAATGCTAAAGCAAATATCATTCCCAGCAAAAGCGCAGTCAGGTATTTACCTTTTCCTTTTTCACCAATCTTTTCAGAAAGTTTGGAGAACGCCGGGAAGTTAATTTTAAAAACATCCAGCATAAATAGTCCAATCACTATAAGCAATGGTCCAAGTATCTTCTCACCCCAACCCTGGAAAATCATAGATACATTCATCTTGCTTGCACCAAGATAAATCACCAAAGCTAAAACAGTGTAACTTATCGCACGTCCAAGAGTGTAAATCAAACCGCTGATAAAAACTTTCTTACGGTTTTCAATATCACTGCTTAAAAATCCAATTGCCGATATGTTGGTAGCTAACGGACAAGGGCTGATAGCTGTCATTATCCCTAAAATAAATGCAGTAACAAATGAGTATTGCGAGTTATCTAGTATACTTTGCAAGAAATCCATATCTGATAATAATTGTTGAAATTAAATATCCTGAATAAAAATCAGGCTTTTTCTTCAAGAAAGATTGAGTCATTTAATCAACCTTTGATAGCCTGATTAACAGCCAGTTTAATTTCTTCTTTCATTTTTTCAGGATCCTGAGCATTCATAAAACCTTTATCAGTAATGTCAATTTGCTTCTTTCCGCAAACAACCAGCAGAGTTTGCCCGCCCACTCCTAATTTTTTTGCAATAGCCTTGCTGCTTGCTTCATCCAGATTAATTGATTTAAAAGAGTATTCGCCTTTTTTAACTTTATCAGCATAAAGAGTTTCGACAGCTTTTTGTGCATTAGCCTCAACTGATTTGCATGTGTTGCAACGACGGGAAAAATGAAAATAATACACTTCAATCTTTTTAGAAACCGCGGCTTTAGCATCAAGTTTTTTTACCTGCGCATCAGAAGTAAAAACGCTGAATAACATCAAAAAAGCAAAACTTAACACCATTAATTGTTTCATAAATCGGTTTATTTTAGTTGATTAATATTTAGAAAGTAGCTGTTTGATCTCATCAGCAGAAGGTACGCGTCCCTTTATTTCGACCGTTTCATTAACAACCAATGCAGGCGTACTCATGATATTATATTTCATAATATCCATTATGTCTTCCACTTTTGTAATAGTCGCGTTGAAACCATTTTTTTCTACCACCTCACGGGTTACTTTCTCCAGATTTTTGCACTTTGCACATCCTGTGCCTAAAATTTTAATATCCATAACAAATTACTTTTGGCATTTCGGTAATACCCGAAACATACATTAAAAAAAAATTATCGTTTAAAAAAGTTTGAAAATAAAAGCTGCGCTTCTTTCCAATTTTCATCATTAATACAGTATCTGATATATGGCGGATTAATTTCACCTTTGATTAATCCGGCCTTTTTTAGTTCCGCCAAATGTTCAGACAGAGTCGAACGGGCTATAGGTAACTCTTCAGCCATATCTCCACTGTAACAACACTTACTCGAATTATTAATCAGAAAATCGAGTATAAAGACACGTACAGGGTTAGATAAAGCCTTCGCATACCTTGCAAGTTTCTCCTGATTTGCTGAATAATATTTTTCTTTTGTCGACATTTTCATTTCGTATTTTCCCGAAACAAAAGTACAACATTTTTGAATATAAAAAATAAAATTGTATTTTTTTTATATCCTTAAAAAAAATTTATGATCACTGTCAATATGTTATTATGATTGCATCTCTTCACCTCAGGGAATGAGAAATATTGAATCTCACATAGGAATTAAACATTTTGTGCTAACTCTGCCTATAGGCTGCAGCAAATTTGAACATCCGGAATTCAAATTGTCGTCAATTATCCTGAAAGAATCATAAATGTGTTGATTAATTAATCAAACTTAGTGTAGAGATTTTCACTGAGTCGGCGTCTCAGCCTATCTGTGTCGGCGTCTCGGCATCACTGAGTCGGCGTCTCAGCGATAAGTATTAAAGGACATATTTACGCTTTTTACACCAAAAAACTAAAAAAGAGCAGACCGTATTCTCATCATTAAATCACAATCTTGCTAATTATTTCTGTTCCCCTAATTTTAATAATGTATATCCCTTTCTGTGTTATTCTGACAAAATTATTGTTTCCGG
>CAZCPI010000114.1:6798-8255 GCA_964500535.1 uncultured Bacteroidales bacterium | reverse complement strand
TCTTCAGTAATCAGCTCGATGTTATTCGATATTGTTAATGTCGGTTTCTACTCACCTGAAGAAGCAGGTAAGTTTTTTGGTCCTTCCGTTGAAACCATACTCAAGGGACTGAAAAAAGCTAATGAGCTGTATGACAGGAATGCTGCTATTGAAACCGAAAATTTCAGGAATCTGTTACTTTCTTTTGCTCAGGATGGGAGGGTAATCCTGCTGATGATTGCTGACCGTCTCAACACGATGAGAATACTCAAGCTTTACAAAGAGGAAGACAGGGTGAAGATTGCGCGCGAAGTCACATATTTGTTTGCGCCTCTGTCGCACAGGATGGGTCTGTACAACATCAAAACTGAGCTTGAAGACCTTTCGATGAAGTTCCTCCAGCCAGCAATCTATCAGGAAATAGCCCGTAAGCTTGATGAAACCAAGAAATCACGTGATAAGTATATTCTGGATTTTATCGATCCTATTAAAAAAAGAATCGAGGAAACCACTGATCTTAAGTTTGATATAAAGGGCAGGACCAAGTCGATAAATTCTATCTGGAACAAGCTGAAAAAGCAGAAGATACCTTTTGAGGATATTTATGACTTGTTTGCCATCAGGATTATAGTTGATACTGATTTTGATAAGGAGAAACCGGCTTGCTGGCAGGTTTATTCCATAATTACCGATATGTACACTCCTAACACTGCACGTCTTAAAGACTGGTTGTCGATCCCTAAATCAAACGGTTATGAGTCTTTGCACATAACTGTGATGGGACAGGATGGCAAGTGGGTGGAATGTCAGATCAGAACCAAGCGAATGGATGAGATTGCTGAGCGTGGTCTGGCAGCTCACTGGAAATACAAAGGCATCAAAAGTGAATCCGGTCTGGATGAAATGTTGACCAGGATTCGTGAGATACTGGAAAATCAGGAAACCAGCTCTGCGAGTCTGATGGATGATTTCAAGATGAGTCTCTTTTCTGATGAGATATATGTCTTCACTCCAAAGGGTGAAGTACATAAGCTGCCAAAAGGTGCTACGGTGCTGGATTTTGCATACGGCATTCATACAGGTTTGGGAAGTAAATGCGTTGGAGCGAGGATAAATGGTAAGAATGTGCCTATCAGGCATGTACTAACCAGTGGAGACCAGATTGAGATTCAGACTGGCTCCAATCAATCGCCCAAACAGGATTGGCTCAATTTTGTCGTTACATCCAAAGCAAAAAACCGCATTCGTCAGACATTGAAGGAAAATGCTTTAAAGGAAGCTGAATTCGGGAAGGAGAGTCTTCAGAGGAGAATGAAGAACCGCAAGATCGATTATGACGAAGGCCTGGTTTCAAAAGCAATGAAGAGGCTCAGGTTTAAGACTATAACCGATTTTTTTGCAGAAATTGGCTCGGGAAGACTTGACGTAAACGTCGTAATTGATCTTTATCTTGAAATCGAAAAGTCCGAGAAATCGAC
>CAZCPI010000114.1:0-6698 GCA_964500535.1 uncultured Bacteroidales bacterium | reverse complement strand
GAAGGTTCGCATTATCCTGTTACTCTGCAGGTGGTTGGCAATGACGATATCGGCATTGTTACAAATATAACTTCGATGATTTCCAAGGAGCCTGATATCTCGATGAGGTCAATCAGCATTGACTCTACTGACGGTTTGTTCAGGGGCCACCTTACAATCATGGTTTCTGATATAAGACAATTGAATGTCGTTATCAAGAAGATTAAAGGCATCAAGGGAGTAAAGCAGGTTGACAGAACCAATTGACAATTTTATCAAATTTCCCGTGTTCAAGGTTTTCAATCCTTAGTTGTGATCATTCCCCGTACTTTTTGCGGGGATTTTTTGTGACGGGTTTATCACTGCCAACGTCTTAACTCACAGCAGGTTTTCCAGCATTTGTACAGCTTTCGCGAAGCCGGATTCCTCGCGGATATCTATATGGTTGACTCTTAGTAGCTTCGAGAGTTCTTTTTTCTTTTGTGGAAAGAGTGTGATAAATGTTTTCTTTCTCAGTTTATTAAGTCTGAGTATGTCTCCTTTGTCAGTTTTTATCAGATAGACCGGCTTTGCTTTGATTACTATGTCTTCGTACATCTTTTCGTCTTTATAAACGATTTTTGTACCGATAACCGGGACCCTTCTCAGTACGTATGCGCTAAAGGTATCTTCCTGTAGTACTTCTACAAATTTATGATCCCTTTTATCTTCGATCTCATCGCGAAGATTGATTAGTTTGTAATGATTTTTTGATCCGTCCTGGTTAGTGAAATACACGTCAGAAATAGTTGATTTATCAATTTGGATTTGTGCATAGTTGCTTCTGTTTAACCATATGAATTCATCAATATATCCGTTGTATTTAAGTTTCTCACCTTGTTTGATCCTACCGTCAGACATTATAATTTTACAAAGTTCCCAGGTTTTGCCATTGTACTGATCACCATCCAGGTTTCTGGGTTCAATATATACTTTTCCCGTGAGCGCCGGCTGAAATATAGAGTCAATCAATGTTTCTTCAGGTAAATTTTTACATGTCGTGCTGCATGCGAAAATTGTAAGAATTGTCAATATGAAGATTAATCGTTTCATCACTTATTGTCGGATTTGCTTATACTTACTTTAATTATTTTTTTCAGGCTCACGGGCTTACCCGAATTAGTTATACCCTCTATGTCTATTTCATAATCACCTGTATTGTCAGATGTTATAAAGGATATTTCTTTTGTGTTTTGACCTTCGACCAAAAGTTCAGGATTCCAGTACAATAACTGTTTGAAAAATGGGATGTTTTTATTTTTGAGGTTTTCTGTCACGACAGGTTTGTATTTTGTCGGAATGTTTAATCCCGGATTGAAAACTCTTGCTGAATAATATGCCGGTTTAGTCTTTGAGATTTCATTTCCCTTAGTGACTATCGAAATAATACCCTGAAATACAAGATTTCCGAATACGCGCTCGGTGTTGAGGACTTCAATTTTTCTGATTTTCTCTGAGTCAAGGTCCAGAATCTTCTCTATATCATCCACATATACGCCGTCAAGAAATATGGCAGGATTATTCTTTGGGAAAAATCCTGTTGCACTATTTATTATCATAGCTTTGTATTTACCTGACCTTTTAGAGATCCTTACTGAAGGTAGCAATTCTACAGAAATTTCCTGAAAATCATTTAATGGTACATAGTCTGCCGTATAAATGGTTTCTTCAGCTTTAGGGTAAACCTTATCAAAACAAATCCGACTTCCCGGATTTTTCACGAGTGTGTCAACGTCAGTAATTTTAAAAACGTTGTTTATATAGACAAGATTCTGACTTTTAACAATGTAATCCTTAGACTTTGTCTGAAAATCTGAAAGAGACGGGCTCCATTTGTCTGTTTTATATTCATCTTCAACTTCTATCCTCCATTTTTCGTTTTCGGGCTTGTCATAGATGGTCAGAAACAGTTCTTTGCTGTCATGATATTCATTGAGTAAAAATTTAAAATTACCTTCTTTATCGGTCTTTGAATACTGAATGTTGGGGAGACTATCGGTAACTGACAGCAGGACAATTGCCTCAGGTATAAGACTGTCAGTGAATGCATCGTAAACCCTGCCTCTCAATATTTTACCTTTGGTTTCGGGCAAATACTTATACGAAAGGGGAGTAGATAAGCTTTTGTTTTCAGCCTGTAAATCATTATGCGATAATATGGATTCCCTGATGGTTTTATTTTTCAGAGATATTTCAGGGATTTCATGGACAGTAACTGAAAGCCGGGCATCTTCATTTAAAGGGCCAATCTTGAATTTAACGGTTTCTCTGGTATTGAAAATTTCTTTGGAGATTTGAATTCCTTTATCAGAGGCACTTGTATCGGCTTTATTTTCAGCAAAATCAGGAGTTTTAAATGAAAACGATTTGTCAAATCTGTTGAAAATCATTAATTGCTTATTGGGAAAATATCCCGGATCAGCGTTTTTCATCAGGGATGTATAAGCTACAAGCTGATATGCTCCGGAACTCAGTGAATCTGGTAGATAAAAACTACCAGATGAAGTGCCTTCTGACAGACTTACTCTGATTTTAATTACCGGATCACTATTGAATTGCCTTAATATTATATAAGCAAGTTTACTTATTCCGGATGGTTTATTATCCTGATCATTAAGTACATATAGTTTGAAAAAAACATTTTCTCCTGCAACGTATGTTTCGCGGTCTGTATGTAAGAACGCTTTTTCCATAGACAAAGCATTGGCTGTTAGACAGGTAAAAAACACTGTTATCAGAGAAATGTATATTTTGATTTTTTTAGATAGCATTTTTCCTCATATTATTTGTGAAACCACCATGATGGAAATGGTATTACTTCATATTCGGGTTCGTCCGGACCGTCTCCCATGCCTGTCCAGATTTTGTACTCGAAATAACCGTTAGCAGGAACATTAGTCAGATATGGAACATATTCAATTTTGAGATATTTGTCATTTCTGACTATCAGCAAGGCTTTTTTAATTACTGAAGATGCCTCGAAGAAACCTAATGCAGGTTTGTCCGGGTCAGTAGTACATTTAATATTACCTTTTAACTGCGAAGCTACCGGATCGAATATTTTACCTTCAGCAGACAGTTGCTCGTTGGCATCGTTATAAAATTCCCATGCATCTTTATTGATGGTGTATTGCTCAAACCGCAGGTAATAAATATAATTTGTTGCCCTTTCAGGTGTGGATATCCTGTAGTCAGAAGCTAAAAATGGAGCAAAACACAGTTGATGATTTGATATTTTGGCATTTTGTCTTTCGGAAACATCTTCGGTAATGTTTTCTTTTTCACTTAGTTTAAACGTGTTCCATCCGAATATCTGCCAGTGCCAGATGTCATTAATCGGGGGATCGTAAAATACATAAGAATACTGCAAAACTATACTTGTTTCAAAACGACAATATGGTTTGGTTTCAGCAAGATTTATATCTGAAAAAAGATCAAGTCTTATGTCTGCGCCTTTTACTGTTCTTAATGTATAATCTTCATTAAAAACTTTGTTTTCGGCAACCCAACCATGTATATCGTCATATCCGACAGGTTTAAGTAGAGTCTGGGCTTCCGACTCGTACTCAAGGCCGTCTTTGGTTTTTATTTTGAGTATATAACTATTGCCAATTTCACCCCTGAAATCGACAGGAGTTTTGTACTCACCGTTAGTGCTTTCATTTTCAGTGAGCAGAACAGACTTACCATCGCTGCAATCGATGCTGACATTTGCACCTGTTTCAGGTTGCCTGCGATATACTGAGTCGTAAGGATAAGCCATCGCTTTGGACAGTTTTATTGTATATGGTCCGGTTGAATCCGTGATACGACCTTCAACCACGATTGCAGATATGTTCAGATCTATGTCAGGGTCATATAATTCCTTGCAACAAGTGAAGCTTATGATTGTTGCTATGATAATAACCAGGTATTTTATGTTTTTTCTATCCATCTGCTTCATCAAAATTTGAAATTATATGTTAATGTCGGGATAGGTCTGTTCATTATACTTAACTTGTACAGATTAAATGACTGATAAAACTTGTTTTCAAGTTTTGATGTCGATTGATAGAAAACAGAGTAAGCGTTATGTCTGCTGTAAACGTTCAGCAGTGAAAATGTCCAGCTGCCTTTCCATTTTTGTCTCAATCTCAGAGTTTCGTCTCTGGTGATTGATAAATCGAGTCTGTGGTAATCGGGCAATCTGTATTTATTTCTGTCAGAATAATATACGTATTGTCTGCCGTTAATGTCATATTTCATTTCAGGTAGTGTCACAGGCCGCCCGGTATTATATGTGAATGTTCCCGCCACTCTCCATCTTCTTGTCACGTGGTAATTAGCCACAAGTACAAGATTGTGAGGTTTGTCGAAATTGGAAGGATAATACTCATTTCTGTTTACCTGGTCAGCTTTGACAGGGCTTGTAGTATGTCTCATTGACTTTGAATAAGTATAACTTGCCCAGCCTGTCAGCTTTCCTGTGTTTTTTTTCAGTAGTAATTCAGCACCATAATTATATCCTGAAGCCTCCAGTAAATCATCCTCAAGTTTATTATTGAGTAGTATTTTTGCTCCGTCTCTGTATTCAAGGATATTGTTAAGATTCTTGTAATACAATTCAAGAGAGGCTTCAAACATATTGTTGTTGAAGTTACGGAAGTATCCTATCGCAAACTGGTCGCAGATGACCGGTTTCACATTGGGACTGCATAATTTGTAAACGTCGGTAGGAGACATTACTGATGTGTTGGAAATCAGGTTGATATACTGGCTGACTCTGTTATAACTCATCTTTAATGAGCTGAAGTCGTCTAATGTATATCTCATTGAAACCCTGGGTTCGAGACTTGAATACCATTTGAGTACATTGCTGCTGTCAGGATTGATATCTGCAAATCTCGTGAATCTGAGTCCGGTTTGCACACTTAAAAGCGGTGTAATTGCAATGTCATCGCTGATATATGCTGATATTTCCGCAGCTTTTTCGTTATCGACCGAGAAGTCAACTATTTTTGATTTCGTTCCGATATGTTCGATGTTGCCGGGTTCAATGAAATATCTCACATAGTTTAATCCGAAATCCAGATTGTGGTTTTCTTTGGGCGTCCAGTTAAAGTCCAGTCTTGCAAGCTTGTAATCAAGTGAAGAATTGAGGAAGAAAGCATCTTCCGGTTTCATATTATCCTTTTCGCTTTCATCATTCTTATAACTGCTGGTACCCAAAACCAGATTTGAACTCATTTTTTCGCTGAACTTATGAGCAAATTTAAATGAAGCAAGAGTGTTTTGATAATGATACGGAGCTGTAGGCTCAAAGCTGAAATTGTCTTCACTCTTGTACGCGAACAAGGTGAAATTATTGTTGTCATCTATTCTGATATTCAGGAGAGCATTGATATCATTGAAGCTTGCTGAGCTGTTTTTGAGCTCGCTATCCGGCATTTTATGCAATAGCCAGTTTGAGTATGAAGTCCTGCCTCCGATTAGCAAACTGCCTTTTTTATCTTTAAATGGTACGTGAAGATTGAGTCTTGTATCCATAAGTCCGATTCCACCTGTGAAAGAAGCCTTTTCAGCATCACTTCCCAGTCTTATATCCATTACGGATGAAACCCTTTCGCCATATTTGGCTGGAATACCGCTTTTCATCATAGTCACTTCTTTAACTCCGTCAGGATTCAATGACGAATGGATGCCAAACATATGAGAGGGATTAAACAAAGGCACATCTTCTACAAGTATCAGATTCTGATCCGAACTTCCTCCTCTCACGAAGAAACCTGTGCCAAATTCACCGGTTGACTGTACGCCGGGCATCAAAGTGATACTTTTTATAATATCTCTTTCACCCAGAAAGACCGGCAACTCCTTAATGGTGTTCGCCCCGAGCTTGATCGTGCTCATCTGGGTCCTTTTAACGTTAAAGTCCATTGCTTTATCGCTAAAAATGATTTCCTTCAACCTTATGGTTTTTTCGGCTATAACAAAATTGACAATACCGTCTCCGCCTACCTTGATATGCCTGTTGTCCTCCTCAAATCCGGGATAATTTATTCTGATATCATATTCGCCTGAAGGCATCCTGAGTTTATAATTGCCTTCATGATCAGTTGAAGATGATATCTGGCTATCTTCGATTTCTACTTTAGCACCGTAAAGTGGTTTGTTGGATTTGGCATCAATAATTTTGCCCATTACTGTAGTGATCGTATTTTTCCCGAGATTGCTCTGATCTCCGATAAGTATTGATCCTTTATTGTCAACAAGGCCTGTGAAATCCCTTATTTCAACAGGTACAAATACATAGCTTGCTGAGTCAGGTTTCAGATATGTCAAACCTGAAATGTTGCTGATTATATCAAAACAACTTTCAAGAGGAAGATTTGTATATGATGTGCTGAAAGATTTGCCGGTAAATAATCCGGGATCATAATAGATCCTGACTCCATGCTTTCTTTCTATTATCTGAGATAATGTATCTATACCAACTTTCCTGTCTTTGGTAGTGTTTCCGTTTGACTGC
The DNA here is from genome assembly GCA_964500535.1 of uncultured Bacteroidales bacterium. Taxonomy (GTDB): domain Bacteria; phylum Bacteroidota; class Bacteroidia; order Bacteroidales; family UBA1402; genus UBA8389. Next base: position 172 of record CAZCPI010000114.1, on the reverse strand, counting down.
GCCTCAGTACATGCGATAACTGAAAATAAACAGAATGCAGAAAGAAGTATTTTTTTTGTTTGTAATTTATTTTTCACTTTTTAGTTTCTTTGTCCGGGTTGCAGAAGGACTATTTTTTCATATAAAACTGTCTTTCTTCTTCGGGGAATTTTTCTATTGCATAGCGCAACAT
>CAZCPI010000113.1:0-8285 GCA_964500535.1 uncultured Bacteroidales bacterium | reverse complement strand
ACCCGCGACCCTAACCTTGGCAAGGTTATGCTCTACCAACTGAGCTATTTTCGCAGTATGTTGTTTGTTGGTTCTAAGAGACTCTTCTCCTCGATGTCTTGCCAAGGTTAGTACCTTATTTATTCTTTGGGGCAAGGTTATGCTCTACCAACTGAGCTATTTTCGCAATTTAACCTATGAGACGCATCTCGTAGAGATCTTTTGTAATGTTATGCTCTACCAACTGAGCTGTACAAAAGAACGGGTGCAAAGATATTAAATTTTAAATGTTATTTACAAGAAGAAAATGAAAAAAGACATTATTGAGTGATAATCAGGTAATTATACTCGTCAATTGACACGTTGTAACGCTGTAAAGGCAGTTTTGATATACCTTTTGAGGGTACACCAAGCCCAAAACTAAGGTCATATTCCTCACTACAAACAGGACATTTACAAACTAAAGCCGCATTTGGTTTCCCGATTTTGATGGAAGCATCCTTTTCTTTGGTGCAGGCAAGATCAAAAGCGTAGTAAAAACCATCCATAGCTTTAAGTACAAGAATCCCGCCATAACCGATCCTGTCTCTTTCAAGTTCCCTCTTGTCGATATACAGATATGATCCGTAGTTGACAATCTTGTAAATATCTATGTTTCGCCTGATGAATACATCCCGGTAGGGTATAGGCCTTTCTTCTTCAACACATGAGCAAAAGAATGAAGGCATTATAGCCATTATCAGTGCAAAACAAAGAAATAAACTTTTTATTTTCATGTGTTATTTTTGATTTTTTACATTAAGGCCATATGGAACGCCGCATGCCAAAACTATCATTGACTTGGACGTTTTGTAAAACATGCTCGTTTCATATAATCGAATTTACACTAAAACAAGTAATCATCAGCATAATCATTATTCAGCATCATTAATCCTGGAATTTTATTCAGGGACATATTCATTTTCAGACATTTCCGGCTATAGAACTGATTTCATCCAGCTCTGACTGACTGAAACCTTTCATATTTAAAGTTCCGATATTATCTTTAAGCTGCTGCACTGAGCTGGCCCCGACTATGACGGTGGTAACTCTCTTGTCATGCAATAACCATCCTAACGCCATCTGAGCCAGGGTTTCACCTCTTGATAAAGCAAGTTCATTCAATCTTTTAATCTTATCGATAGTTTCATCGGTAAGCTGTTCTTTCTTGAGGAAACCATTTCTCGCTACTCTGGAATCAGTTGGAATCCCATCAAGATACCTGTTAGTGAGAAGTCCCTGAGCAAGCGGGCTGAATGCACAAAAACCGACTCCGTTCTCAGCGGCGGTTTCAAGAACACCTTTTTCGACACCTCTTGAAAAAAGATTATACCTGTCCTGCTGAATAAGGCATGGGGTGCCATTGTCCGACAGCATTTTGTAAGCTTTCGCAGCAAGCTCCGGCGGATATTTTGAGAGTCCTGCATACAGTGCTTTGCCTGATTTGACAATATCAATCAATGTCTGAATGGTTTCTTCGAGAGGAGTAATGCCGTCGTACCTGTGAGAATAAAAAATATCCACATAATCCAGCTGCATCCTTTTAAGACTCTGATTAAGACTGGCTATCAGATTTTTTCTGGAGCTTCCGTCACCGTAAGGGCCATCCCACATTAGATGCCCCGCTTTAGTGGCTACAATCATTTCATCTCTGTGTGCCGCAAGCGATTCTTTTAAAACTTTACCAAAAGTGATTTCTGCTGAACCAGGAGGCGGACCGTAATTATTGGCAAGGTCAAAATAAGTAATGCCGTTGTCAAATGCGAATTCAATGACTGACTTGCTTTTAGCGTAATCGTCAACGTCACCGAAGTTATGCCACATACCAAGAGAAATTTTGGATAGGTATAATCCGCTTTTGCCGCATAAGTCATATTTCATGCCGGCGGTATATCTGTCAGGATTTGCTGTGTATGCCATATAATTGAATGTTTATTGCAATCGTTCAAAGTTAGTAAACGACATTGAGATTTATTTACTTTTTGCATAAAAAGCGTTATAATCTTCACCTATTTGTATATTTTTGCACAAATCTAAATATATGTCAATATGAAGAAACCAATATTCCTAATCATCACACTATTTACAATGATTACCTGCAATGCAATTGATAATCCGTTTTTCACAGATTATAAAACCCCTTTCGGGATTCCTCCTTTTGAACAAATAAAAAATGAACATTACATGCCGGCTTTCAAAGAAGGCATCCGTTTGCATAATGAGGAAATTAATGCAATTGTAAACAACAAGCAGAAACCGACTTTCAGTAATACTATCGAGGCTCTCGATAAATCAGGTTCACTTTTGAGAAAAGTAAATCTTGTATTTTTCAGCCTTACTGAAAACGAAACCAATGATGCGCTTAATAAAATAGCTGAAGAAATTTCTCCCATACTTGCTGAGCATGACGATAATATCTATCTCAATGAAGGCTTGTACAAAAGAGTAAAAGTCATTTTCAGTCAAAAAGATAACCTTAAGCTTACAGGTGAGCAACAAAGGCTTCTAAGTGAAATTAACAAAAAGTTTGTCAGGGCCGGTGCTGCTTTGGATGCAAAAGGCAAAGAAAAACTTCGTGAAATCAATAAACAGCTTTCAGTCCTGACTCTTAAGTTTGGCGATAATGTCCTGAAAGAAACCAATTCTTTTAAACTTGTTATTGACAAAAAGGATGATCTTGCAGGTCTTCCCGATGCTGTTGTTGATGCTGCTGCTGAAACCGCTAAGGAACAAGGTCTGGAAGGCAAATGGGTTTTTACAATTCAAAAACCAAGTCTGATCCCTTTCCTGCAGTATTCCCAAAAGCGTGACCTCCGTGAAAAGATGTTCAAGGCATATATTAACAAGGGTGACAATGATAACCAGAATGACAACAAAGATATTATCAAAAAGTTAGTCAGTCTCAGAACGCAAAAGGCCAACTTGCTTGGTTTCAAAAATCATGCTGCATATGTACTTGATGAAAATATGGCTAAAACTCCTGAAGCTGTGATGACTTTCCTTGAAGGAATCTGGGTTAAAGGTCTGGCGAGAGCAAAACAGGAAGTTGCAGACATGCAGAAAATTATTGATGCCGAAGGCGGTGGTTTCAAACTTGAGCCATGGGACTGGTGGTATTATTCTGAAAAAGTCAGGAAAGAAAAATACAATCTTGATGAGTCTGAAATCAAGCCTTACTTCAAGCTTGAAAATGTCAGACAAGGTGCTTTTGATGTTGCAACAAAACTGTACGGCATAACATTTAAAAAACTTGAAGGCATGCCTTTGTACCATAAGGATGTAGAAGTATTTGAAGTACTTGATGCAGACGGCTCACATATAGGTATTTTTATGACTGACTATTTCCCCCGTGCAGGAAAAAGAGGTGGCGCATGGATGAGTAATTTCGGTGAACAATATATTGCTGATGGCAAGGATGTTCGTCCAATAATATATAATGTCGGTAATTTTACCAAGCCTACTGCTGATGCTCCTTCATTGCTGAATATTGATGAGGTCGAAACTTTGTTCCATGAATTTGGTCACGGATTGCACGGTTTACTCTCACGTTGCAAATATGTAACATTAAGTGGTACAAGTGTTGTAAGAGATTTCGTTGAGCTTCCATCACAAATCATGGAAAACTGGTCTATGAATCCTGAAGTTCTCAAAATGTACGCTAAACACTATCAGACCGGTGAAACTATTCCTGATGCTCTGATTGAAAAACTTACTAAATCAGCTACTTTTAACCAGGGTTTCATCACTACTGAACTTATTGCTGCTGCTTTGCTGGATATGGATTGGTATACTTTATCAAGCACTGATGGCGTGGATGTCAGGGCTTTTGAAAGTTCAAAAATGAAGGAAGCCGGCCTCATTGAGGAAATTGTACCAAGATATCGCAGCACATTCTTTAATCATATTTTCAGTGGAGGTTATTCTGCTGGCTATTATGCATATCTGTGGGCTGAAGTGCTTGATGCTGATGCTTTTAATGCTTTCGAACAAAAAGGCATTTTTGATAAGGCGACTGCTACGGCTTTCAGAAAAAATATACTTGAAAAGGGCAATACTGAGGATCCGATGATGCTTTATAAGAGATTCAGAGGTGCTGAACCTAATCCTGAAGCACTTATCAAGAGGAGAGGACTTTAATTTTTTTGTAGCTACATTCCTTACAATAAAAAAATAGTATATCTTTGCGGTTCGTAAAAAAAAAGACAATAAACAAGTTAAGCTATTACATAAGTAAAATCTAAAAAAAAATGCAAAACAAAGGATTTGTAAGAATTTTTGCAATTCTGCTTACATTGGTTTGCGCCTATTATCTTTCATTCTCACTTGTTAACCGCAGTGTTGAGAGCAAAGCCAGAAAACTGGCTGCAGGGGATGAAAATAAGCTGGCCTACATCCTGGATTCAATGGAATCCGAAAAAGTTTATCTAACTAATACCTATGCAGAATGCCGTGAGAAAGTAATCAATTTAGGTCTTGACCTCAAGGGTGGTATGAATGTTATCCTTGAATTATCTGAGGCTGATGTTATTCGTTCACTTTCAAACAACAACAAGGATGCCAACTTCAACAAAGCTCTCGATCAGGCATCGAAGAGAATGGCACAAAGTCAAAAGAATTATCTTGACCTTTTTGTTGAGGAATATCATAAAATAGATCCGGGTGCAAGGTTGTCTGCAATTTTCAGCACATTCGAGATGAAAGGAAGGATTACTCCTCAGTCATCTGATGAGGATGTTGTAAAGGTTCTTCGCACAGATGTTAATGCAGCTATTGACAATTCATTCAATGTATTGCGTACACGTATCGACCGTTTCGGTGTTGTACAGCCAAATATCCAGAGACTTGAAAACTCAGGACGTATACTCATTGAGCTTCCCGGTATCAAAGAACCTGAACGTGTTCGTAAACTTCTTCAGGGATCTGCAAATCTTGAGTTCTGGGAAACTTATGAATTGATGGATATCTATCAGCCTTTGATTGCTGTAAACAATATCATCCGTGATATGAGTAAAACTCAAAAAGCTGCTCCTGCTGCAACTGATACAACCAAGACTGCTGCTACAACTGAAAAGGCTGTTGCTGCTGATACAGCAAAAAGCATGGAAGGTGAATTGCTTTCTAAATTGGGCAAAGCTGATACTACTAAAAAAGAACAGTCAGAAGAAGAATGGAAAAAAGAATATCCTTTATTCTCAGTACTGCAGATAAACCAAACTCAAAATGGTGTTGGTGCAGGTCCTCTTGTAGGTTTTGCCTATGGCCGTGATACTGCAACTGTTAACAAATATCTGCAGGATCCAAGAGTTAAGGAAGTGCTTCCAAGAGATTTGAAGTTCGTATGGTCAGTAAATCCAACAGATAAGAAAACAAATCTTTATGAATTGGTAGCTCTGAAAATTACAAACCGTGACGGAAGTGCAGCTCTTGGTGGCAATGTTGTAACTGATGCAAACGATGATTTCCAGCAAAATACCGGCTTCGCCAAAGTAAACATGACAATGAATGCCGAAGGTGCAAAAACCTGGGCAAGACTTACTAAGTCAAACATCGGAAGGTGTGTTGCAATCGTTCTCGATGGATATGTTTATTCTTATCCCCGCGTTCAGGGTGAGATTACAGGTGGTAGTTCTGAAATCACAGGTCAGTTTACAGCTGCAGACGCAAAAGACCTTGCAAACGTGTTGAAGTCTGGTAAAATGCCTGCTCCTGCGCATATTGTACAGGAAGACATCGTAGGCCCTTCACTTGGTAAGGAAGCAATACAGGATGGTCTGATCTCATTTATCGTAGCTTTCATATTGATTCTGCTTTATATGCAGGTTAACTACGGTCTTATACCGGGTCTTATTGTTGATGCAAGTTTGTTAATAAATGCATTCTTCATAATGGGTATCCTTGCTTCATTCCAGGCTGTTCTTACATTGCCGGGTATAGCGGGTATGGTGTTGACGCTGGGTATGGCGGTTGATGCGAATGTGCTCATTTATGAGCGTATAAAAGAAGAGTTGCATGCGGGTAAGACGATGAAAAAGGCTATATCTGATGGTTACAAGAATGCGTTGTCTGCAATCCTTGACGGTAATATTACAACATTGCTGACAGGTATAATTCTGTTTATCTTCGGTACAGGTCCTATCAAGGGTTTTGCTACAACATTGATTATCGGTCTTATTTCTTCTGTATTCTGCGGCGTTTACATTACCAGACTTATATTTGAAGCAGGTCTCGCAAAAGATAAGTTCCTCAATCTGAAATTCTCGACCAAGCTTACGAAAGGCCTTCTTTTAAATCCTAAAGTAGATTTTATTGGCAAGCGTAAAGTTGGTTATACCATTTCCGGTATTGTATTGACTATAGGTGTATTGAGTATAATATTCCATGGTTTGAGACCGGGTGTGGATTTCTCAGGAGGTCGCAACTATGTTATTGCATTTAATGAATCTGTTAAGACTGAGGATATCAAGAGCAGTCTTCAACCAAAATTCGGTGAAGCATCTTTATCTGTAATTACTATTGGTTCAGATAATCAGGTCAGAATAACAACTAATTATAAGATTGATGATAATAGTCAGACAATTGATAATGAAGTTGAGTCATTGCTTTATGATGGTTTGAAGTCTTATGTTGGTAGCGATGTAACTAAAGAACAGTTTGTTAAAGATAACATTAAGAGTTCTCAGAAGGTTGGTCCAACCGTTGCTGATGATGTAACTAAAGGTGCTATTTGGTCTTTAATATTAGCCATTATTGTAATGGGTGTTTATATCCTGATACGTTTCAAGAATGTTGCATTTAGTGTTGGTACTGTAGCTGCATTGTTCCATGATGTACTTTTTATAGTATCATGTTACTCTATCTTCTATAGTTTTGTTCCGTTCTCACTCGAAATTGACCAGAACTTTATAGCTGCGTTGCTGACTATTATTGGTTACTCTGTTAATGACACTGTTGTAATTTTTGACCGTGTTCGTGAAAACCTTGGATATTATCCTAAACGCAACAAGAAGAGATTGCTCAATGAAGCTTTGAATCAAACACTTGTCCGTACTTTCAGTACATCACTGACTGTAATGATTACATTATTGACCCTGTTTATTTTCGGTGGTGAAACTATCCGTGGATTCAGTTTTGCAATGCTTATGGGTACAATAACAGGTATATACTCTACATTGTTTATTGCTACTCCTATAGCTTATGAAGTGCAAAAGAAACAGTTGAAGATTACTAATGATGATCAGGCTGAAGAGAAATAATCTTGATTATAAACTAATAAAAAAGGGCAACTCGATGAGTTGCCCTTTTTTATTAGTATCCTGCCCATTTACAGCGCAGACCTAAACCTGATATAAACTATTGGCTATCTACGATTAGTCTGTATCCTAAACGTTTTAAAGATAAAATACGGATATTTGTGTCATCAGAAAGTCTCTTCCTTAGCTTAACAATTACGCTGTCAAGATTTCTTGAATTGTATTTGGAATCTTCTTTCCAGTACTTGTTTAATAATTCATATTTATCAACGGTTTCACCTTGTTGCATTATAAGCTCGTGCAGGATAGAAGATTCAAGATTGCCAAGCGATTGAATTTCTTTTGCCGAAATAAGCTTTTGTGATACCGGACTGAATTTGTAAATTCCCACTTTGATTTCGTAACCATTCGCATGGTTTAAATCGCCCATTATTTTTTTAACCCTCAGTATTAGTTCTTCCGGTCTGATCGGTTTTTTAATATAATCTTCACAACCTAACTCAAAACCTTTTTTGATGTCTTCAATATCATCGCAGGATGTCAGAAAAATGAAAGGAACTAATTTTAAATCCATTCTTAATTCACTGGCAAGTTCATATCCATTTCCATCCGGAAGTAAAATATCGAATATAATCAAATCAGGTAGTTTATACTTAATATACCTTCTGGCGTCAAAACAAGTTGTAAGCCATGAAACTGCATAGCCTTCGACAGAAAGAGAATCTCTTACTATCATCCCCGATGTCAGATCATCTTCCAATAATAATATCTTCTTCAATTGTATGACATTTTAAATGTTAAGATAAAAGTAGTGAATTTTTCAGTCAAAATTTTACTCATAAATGGCACTTTTTGGCCTAAATTTTAACATATGCCATTTTAGATACTTGTAGTGGTGCAAGAATAAGCAATAAAGAGTAATTATTTTGCACGAAATAAGAATGAAGATTATAACTTTGTGAAATAAAGGGGTGTAAATAATCCTCTTCTGTTAGTTTAAGGATAGTGGAGAATCCT
>CAZCPI010000112.1:3176-8321 GCA_964500535.1 uncultured Bacteroidales bacterium | reverse complement strand
ATGCGTTCACAGGAATAAAGTAAAGCTAATAGATTAGTGCTTTCCAAATAAAAACAATCACTAAATGATTTGATGAATATTTTATCCACAATCTTGCTGTTAATCTCATTTATCGTGATTGATAATGTTGTTGCAAGATTAGAATAAATGCTGTTGAGAATATTGATCCTTTGGTCAATTGACTTTGTGGTATCTTTCACAAGTTCGCCATATCCAAGAACATCAATAAAGACACAATAATTTAAAACTTCCATAAATTTATTTTTTTAGATTTTAAACTACAATTCAGTTTTCAATTTTACCATATCCTGCAAAGTCAACCAAATAAATGTAGCCAGCGTTTCTGGCTTCTTGACACCAATCCCTTTCATATGTTGTACCATGTTCATTGTCATGATCACATGTGTCCTTAAATGACCATGCTACAACTTCATTTACAACAAAGCCTGATAAATTGCAATGTTGGCCCATAATATTTGCATTTCCTGCTAATTCACCAATAGGAGAATTTGTGTTGGCTTTGAATAATTCATAAACAGTAAATGGATTGCCATTATTTGGCACAACACGTTTTTTTATGTTGATAAAATCTCCGCTTTTTATTGAACTTTTGATGTAGTCATTTACCCTTCTATTACAGAAATTATAGGATTTTGCAGCCCAGCCAATTTTTAATTTACTGATTTCAGGTTTCACGGGAATACCTAAATTCAAATTGATATTATCGGGAATGGTATAGGTTTGGTTACGCTGCATTGAAATTTCACGAGGACCTTTATAAACAATCAGGCGGTATCTTGCACGAGTGTATGAAACAAACATTAACCTTTTTTCTTCTTCAATCTGGTCGTTAGCTGGAGCGCTGTTGCCGTTATAATCAGATACAAGTGGAAGATTTGACAATGAGGAAGGTATTAGCACAACATCAAATTCAAGCCCTTTTACTTTGTGCATTGTTGTGAGCACGATTTCCGTCTCATGAGTAGTTGGTGATATTTTGCTCCTGTGTTTTTCGTAAATCTTGTATAACTGACCATCGTCTCTATAAGTTAACTCTGAAATGTAATCAATGAGATTATCATATAACATAGTTTCATCTACATCATCAAGGAAATCCAATATTAAAGCATGAACCATTCGGAGGTAAAAATGATTCCAGTTAGGGTTTTGTTGAATTAATTGATTTATTGTGCTTCGCACCTTTTCTCTAAAATCTGTTGGGAGGAAATTGCCGACGTTTGCTTTTAATTGATGAATTACGGCATGACATTCCCGGATTCTTGTAAACTCATATGGCAGGCTGCCTTGTATGCGAATACGAATATTTGGTAAATCTAATGCCTTGATTTTTTGATACCCTTGGTATACTTCATTGTTTGTTCTGAAAAGTATCGCAATCTGTTTATAAGGCTTATTATTTACCCTTTCCTGAATTAATTGCGGGATTCTTGAAGGCCAGTCAGATGAAGTATTTATTGCTCCTTCATTAATTTCACAGTAGTTTGCAATAAACCCTTCCTCTGGAGCACGTGTCGGTTTTGGGATCAGATGCTTTAGCTCGGCAGGTAAATTAAGTAGTTTTGCTGCCTCTGATAAAATGTTTGGGTAAGAACGATGATTCTCAATTAAAGTAAACTCCGTTGGGTTAAAAATAGTTTTAAAGTCTTTATAATATGGCCAAGGACTCATACTACCATTATTATCCTTTATTCTTTCATAACCGTAAATGCTTTGATTTGGGTCTCCGATAATAAAAATATAGGAATTTGTTAATTCCATGAGCTTTTTTAATAAAGCAACACGAACATTATTTATATCCTGAAACTCATCAACAAGAATATGCCTGATATTACCAATCTGATTCATCACAGTCCCTGGTGATGTGTTCAGTTTACGAAGTAGTATTCGTTCCCATTCATCAAAAGGCCTGCCTTCTACTTCTTCATAACAATACTTTTTAGCCATGCCATGAAAAGTAAATATTTTAAGCCGCCGTGCCAGAGATTCATAACCAAGATTGCTGAAAAGCGTTGATAAACGTTCTTTTAACTCTGATACTACTGCCCTATTGTATGCTAAAACAAGAATTTCTTCAGGTGGAGTACCTATATGATGAACAAGCCTTGCAACCCTTAATGTTAATGTATGAGTTTTACCGGAGCCAGGACCTGCTACGACATTAATATGCTGATTAATCTCAGAATCATACACCTTGCGTTGTTCTGGTTTAAGTCTGTCCTCTTCATTTTTTATTGCTTCCTCCCTGAATTGTGCAAGAACTCTGCTACCTTGCGGCAATTCATCTTCCAACAATTTTAAAAGACTTTCCATTGAACCACAAGCGAAATATTTTCTTATAAACTGATCGTGTTTACTTTTTTCTATACCACTTAATACTTCCAGAGAAATAAGTTTCAATTCCCTTAGTTTTCGTGTCTGTTCAAATTCATCAAAAATTCTTTTATCCAATGATTGAATATCTGTTTCATTGACTTTATCCAATGAATTAATATATACTTCAATACCGGTCGGTAACATACCGCCAGTACGAACGTATCCTAAAACAGAAAGGACAAAAAGTAAATCAGATAAATATTGAACATTGTTTTGAAGACCAACATTTGCAATAAGTTCAGCTAAATTGAATTTCTTTACATTATTATCGAAATATTTGTTAGAAATATGATCGAGTAGCTTAAAGCAATCTTTTTCAAACTGAGAAAGTTTATTTTTCCATTCGTCAGTTTTATGATAACCATTAAATATCGTGTGTCTGACAACGAACTTTTTATTACTATCAATAAGTTTTTCCATTTTAGTGTCATGCTTGGTTTTACCCAGCAAGCGAATGACAGTAAAAGCATGCTTACTTCTTTTTTTCTTTAAATCCTTGACGTAGTTTTTGCATTCCTTAATCCGTGATTCTGGGTTCTCTTTCTTGCTCCACGGTAACTGCTGAAAGCTGATATGCTCCGAAAGAGTATTATTAAGGATATTATCCAATTCCTCACCATCAAATGATTTTGAGTCGTTTGATGGTACTGTTTTAAAAATTTCACGAGCAAAAGAGAACACTACCTTTAAAGCAAGATATTTGTAACTATCATACTGCCTATTTCTGCAAAAATCTGTTTCTGTTGTACGAATTTTAGTTGGCTCAATAACCACATCCTGCAATAATTTAAGCAAACCTAAATTGTGAGCCTTTATTAAGGATACAAATAATTGCTCTAAACTTAATTTGGTAGCACCACGCAAGGAAGCTATTGAAACCTGAATAAGCGGATTTTCTAAAAGATTAGAATTAACAAATGATAAGAGTATTGTGCAAACTTTTTTGACTTCTTCGTCATTACAGGAATTTAACCTACTATGCAATGTTTTTATTGAATCTGATTCAAATTCCAAATGAGTGATAGTGAAGTAACCTAATTTTATCCGTTCTAACCTTTCCAGCCAGTGAAGCGAAAGCCTGAATTTATTATCAAGATCATCGTCAACAGAACCTTTCATGGCAGAATACATATTAAATGGAACTGCTATAGGAGTTTCCGTGTCGGGTTCGAGTTTCTTAAAGTTTGAAACATACTTTTCGATTGAATCCTTGATTTCTTTTACTTCATGCCAGGATATTCTACTTTCATGAAGCTGGTCTTTTAATTTTGCAAAGTCATTATTAGAAGTCAGGCAAAGAGATTTAATCGGATTTTCTTTATTATTAAATCCTGCCTGTATTCTTTTTTCTTCATTTCTTCCAGCTCTGCCGATTTCTTGTAAAAAATCCTCAAAAGTACTTGGTGGAGAGTAATGAGCAATGTAATGAATGTTTGGAATATCCATACCCATCCCAAAAGCCTTTGTAGCAAAAAGTATTACAATCTCACCATTTTTAAATTTCTCATATGTTTCTTTTCTGTCTTCAGCATCCATGCCTGCATGAAAACCACCCACTTTATCTGAAAAATCACAACTACCACCGAAATTATCCTTCAAGCAATCAGGCATCAATAATGCACATTCTTCTGTTTTTCTTCTGGATTTAACAAAGATGATAGCCCTGCTAAGTTTTGGGTTGAATTTCCCTGACTTTAAATATTCAGCAACCTCATTTAAGCGTTCATCATCAATAATATTGTGCTTAAAACTGATTGATATGTGATCCCTTACAGGGTTGTAACTTTTCTCTGTACCCTCGACCAATTGAATGCCTGGCATTACGGTACAGATCTCTTCATAGACCTGATCTGAGATTGTCGCTGAAAAGAGTAATTTTCTTAAATTAAATGAAGGGGTATTTGAAATATCAGCAATTTTTCTGCCTGCATTCAGGTAATCCGGCCTAAACTCCTGTCCCCACTGTGAAACACAATGTGCTTCATCGAAAATAACAAATTCAAGACCACTATCTGCATCAAGTCGAGTGAATAATGAATTTTCAAAAGCACGAGAACGGAATCTTTCAGGAGTAATGTAAAGCAATGCTATCTCACCACCCGCAATTCTCCGATATATATCACGAATTTCAACATGGGATTTGTCTGCGCTTAGAAATTCGACATTAGAATAAAATCCTTTGTTCCAGAGTGCATCAACCTGATCCTGCATTAATGCTCTTAATGGGCTTATAACGATGGAAAGTTTACACGAAAATGCAGATCGAAACAGAGCTGGTCCCTGAAAGAGCAGGGATTTACCAGCTCCCGTGGGCAATGAAATGAGCAAATCCTTTTTTGCAGGTAAAATATCATTTAAACATGGGTGTTGGTAATCATACCATTTATGCACCGTTTCACCGTCTTCAGAAGTTAAAAAAATGTGACGCAGTATTTCCTTGGCTTCTTCAACATTGAAATCAACATCTGCGTTTTCATGGATTGGCTTAAAAAATTGAGATGCTATTTCACTATCAGCAATATAATCTTTTTCTTTTTGCCATAGAATTGCATTCACTGACTTAGTACCAAGGCTTGTTTCAATCCCATAATAATCAGTAAATCTTGTATCGCAAAGAAACAATTTGGAATCGGGATTATTATCAATTATTAATTTATAATAGTAATCTATTAAGGACTGGTGCTCTTTAATTAATTTAAAAAGATCAAAGATTTTATTTTGAAAACTACCATCTTCCTTAATATTGTCAGT
>CAZCPI010000112.1:0-3076 GCA_964500535.1 uncultured Bacteroidales bacterium | reverse complement strand
GACTCGTCATTAATTACGAGCACCTTAGGGCTTTTAGAATGTTGGTAAAGGCTTTCGATTATTTTGAACTGATAAACCCAATACAATTTACGAAACAGAGATTCCGGATTTACTCTTTTCTGTTCTGCGATATAACCTGACCTTTTTGTATCCGGACGAACAACAAATGCATTGTTCTTTTTTAAATTCTCATCATTCCATGGAACGTAGTGAAAGTTTGAATTATTAAGGCTTTCAGTAAATAGGTCGAAATTGATATTACACCATATTTTGAAACGGCCCTTGCCAATTTTCTCCATCCATAAGTTTTGAAGGAAAGACGGAAATTCTTCTATCCCCAATAATGTGCACTGGCGTTGATCTAAGCTAATGTAATTCTTGCCACCAGACATTTGAAGCCAAATAGGTTCATGCTTTAGCTTATCAAATATTGTCGCAAAATCAATATCACGTCCTAACTGCATCTTGCTGGTCAGAGCATAAAGTTCTTTACCAACAATGATAATTTTTGCAGAAGGCTGAGCTTTAACAAAGGATTTAATCAATATGGTATTTTGAGGAGCAACACAATAATTACCAGTAATAGCGGCAAAGTCAAATGTATTATCAGCATCACAAATTTGATTTTCCTGTTCAAAAGTAAGTTTAAGTTTTATGGCAGTTGGTAAATGTCGATAATATGGAACATGCCCGTTTTCTTTACTGGTTTGAACATATCTAATTAAAACATTTTTTAAAAAGTTATCTGAGCTTAGATTATCAATAACCTTACTTTCTGTAACAACATAATTGTAATTGGTTTCTTTATCAATAAAATGAAAGCTAAAATTATGAGATAACGTGTCCCAAAGAAAAGTAGGTGCAATTATAAGGTTTGCAGAAGAATCAGAAACAAGTTGATTGACCGAATCAATAACAGAAGATTGAATATTATTATAAGAAGGAGCCGGTCTAAAGAAAGTATCGGATTGAGTTTCAAAAACAGAGCTGCTAAGGTCTTTCCAAATAGGATTCTGCTTTACATCCTCAATATAATCTATCACACCCTGCGGCAGAAACTCCATCAATGCAATAGAATAATCATCTAATTTTACAAAGCGGCATATTTGATTCTTGAAAAGATTCAACGCAAGAACAGAATCTGCAGAGGCATTGTGTTCAGTTTTTAATGCATAGCTGAATCTACATGGATTTAAAAGCATTTCTATTTCAAATGTATCCCAAACCTTTTCGTCGATCTCCTGTAAACCATGCTCTTTCAGAACAGGAATATCAAATTGTTTCACATTATGCCCGACAATAATTTCTGCTGCATTTAATCGCATGAATAAATCATTCAATCCATCTTCAAATTTTTCAAAATCTTTTTCGCATTTTGAATTATTGCTATCGATCCAGGCAAACTCAAATATTTTATTACGGTCGCTTTCAATATCAAAACTTAAATAAGGAATGGATGATAACTCACCAGCAATAATTGAAGATAAATATTTCTCATAATAAGGCACGAGTTCTGGTATCAAAGAGTAAAACCGAAAAACATCCTCTTTTGAAAAAGATTCAATGAAACTTACTTTAGTTTCGTCATTATCAAGATCAGAAATATGGTTTTGTATTAATTCATCAGAAAGACAAAAAAGTAGATCAGACTTATAGAGACGAAAGAAATACTCGGAATTTTCACATTCGAAATTTTCCTCTTTGATAGGAATTTCAGGATAATAAGATTTTAATGTAATCAAAATCTGTTCAGCAATTTCATAATCCTCATCCGAAGAAATTGAAATACCCTGTTCGAGCAAAAACTTATATGTTGCCTCAATCTGTTTTGAGTCACCCTTTTCAGCAATTAGTTTTTGTAGTACCTGAACTAATGAAGAAGAATTTAATGAAGGAATAATTTCAAAACGCCAAACGTCCACCTCCTCCTGATTCTTTGCGGATGGGAGTTTCTCAATACTATTCTGTGCCCATAGTACAAAGCTGATTTTTGAGAGAGATTGAGAATGCCTTGAAACAAAGTCTTCAAACCAATCAAATTCACTATATGATTTTACTGCTGTGTTGATTTCAGAAACTGTTTTCTTCTCAATGGAACTGGCAGAACTAATAAGGGTTTCAGTAATTTCACCATCTGGCATATCATTTCTTAATAATGAAAACAGATAGTTTATTACGTCTTTGTTGCCGGTGAGATCCAATAATAAATTTGACAGAATTATTTTTCCAAAATGTAATTGATCTTGCTTTGGTATACTCTCATTGTCAATTGGAGAGATCCTCCATGAAGAACCAGATTGACGGGCTGTTGTAAAAACAAAACCTTCTTCAAGCTTTGAAGACAATAATATTTCCTGAGTTATCTTGTTTTCAAGAAGTATAAATGCAGAGGATTTCAATGAAGCACTTTTATTAAAAATGAACACAGGAATTTTATTGCTTACATTTTTAGCTTCCAATTCACCAGGCTTTTTCCTTGAATCTGTTGTTTCGAGTAAAACAATGTCATCGTCAGATATTTTAGGTGTTAATAATCTTGAATCATTTACGTAACAATCCCTCTTATCATCTAAACTGTGTATGTAACCAAACCCTTTTAATGAATCAAAGAATTTAACTTTACCAAGTTTGATATTCTTTACAGAAACCCTCTTTTCTACTGGCAAATCTGAAAGAGACTTGAAGCTTTTATTAGCGTTTTCAGTAGAACTTTCTTTTGGAATAGTAGTGGTCTTATTAACTGAAGAATCATAATTTGCTGCTTTGGTCCTCAATATTTTTTCAAGTTTGGACCTTGTGTCCATTTTTACCATCTTTGATGAGGTATGCGGATCAATATTGATGGCAATCTTGAACAGTTCAATTAATTGTGGGAATAAATCAACTGGAACCTGATTAAATTTGGATAAATCAAGTCCAATGTATTTCAACCCTTTTTGAAGTGCCTCCTCATTTATGTTTTCGTTATTAATTGCTTCTTTTAATGACATCTTAATTTTAAAATCTTTTTACAAAAACCACAAATTATTTTTACCAAATTCCGGCATGGTGTTGCTCTCGAAATGGGGGAAGATTT
>CAZCPI010000111.1:0-8448 GCA_964500535.1 uncultured Bacteroidales bacterium | reverse complement strand
TCAGCAAATCTTCAAGGCTTCCGCCATACCATCCGAGATAACTGTTGAAACTGATGATGTCAACATATTTGCTCATATAATCCTTAACCTGGCTGACATTGTTTGCAGTACCCGTCACTTCCATTGCCATACTCAGAAGACGAGTATTGTCTTTTGCCCTCACCTGTCCTGCAAGGCCGTCAAGAAACTTATCTCTTGCATCGCTGTGCGGGGTTTCATTAGCAACAGACCAAACTACAACTGCACAACGGTTTTTGTCACGATCCATCATATCAGCAAGTTGCTTTGATGCGTTCGTGTATGTATCAGGATTCGACCATGCGATAGTCCAGTAAACGGGGATCTCAGACCAGACCATAAGTCCCAACTCTTCAGC
Organism: uncultured Bacteroidales bacterium; assembly: GCA_964500535.1. Classification (GTDB taxonomy): domain Bacteria; phylum Bacteroidota; class Bacteroidia; order Bacteroidales; family UBA1402; genus UBA8389. The sequence goes on along the minus strand of CAZCPI010000111.1, from coordinate 8,072 downwards.
TGCCCTGACCATAAACTCGTTATGAGGATAATGCGCAAGACGTACAAAATTGCAACCAAGCTCCTTAGCCCAGTTAAGCAGAGTCAATGACTCTTCCCTGCCGGACACGCGACCTTGTCTGTAAGGAGCTTCTTCATGAATTGAAATACCTCTCAGGAAAACCGGTTTCCCGTTAAGCAAAATCTGTTTGCCTTTGGTTTCAATCTGTCTGAAACCAATCTTATCTTTCAGGATTTCCCCACCCTGACTAATAATTACATCATAAAGTTTAGGAGATTCAGGGCTCCAGAGTTTAGGCTTTGCAGCAAATGAAAACTTTACTTTGCCGTCTTCACCTGTAATCACTTTTTTCGCCAACTTAAGTTCAGGTATTTCGACTGAAACCTCCACTCCTGCTTTAGGTTGATTAAGGCATATAGCTCCTTCGATCTTATCATAAGCACCCTTCGGTAACTGTACAAGATAATCATCAACGCTGACTTCAGGTACGCTTACAAGCAAAACATCACGGGTAATACCTCCATAATTCCACCAGTCAAAATTTACTGTCGGGACATTATTAAGGTTTCTCTCGTTGTTTACTCTTAAAATAACAAAATTCCTGCCTTCCTTAAGCTTGTCAGTAACGTCATAGCTAAACGGTGTGAAACCACCCACATGTGTACCTAACTGTTTCCCATTCAGATAAACATTAGCCAGATAATTAACAGCACCAAAATACAGAAATACCTTTTTGCCTTCCTGCTTTACATAATCGAAATCCTTTTTGAACCAGATGCTGCCTTCATAATAAAACAATTTCGGATCCATTGTATTCCAGTCACTCGGAACCCTCATCAAAGGCGCCGTGTCAAAATTATATTCAACAATATCAGAAGCATTTTTTGCTTTTTGATTCTTGAAGAAACCATTACTGCTGACATTCATACGATAGTCGTAATAACCGTTATCCAGTGGGTCAACTATGTAATTCCATGAGCCGTTTAAAGATTCGTATTGTCTTGAATACACATTCTGCAATACATTATCTGCTTTTGCGAGCATACCTGCCAGTAACAGGATAAAAAGAAGTCTGATTTTTTTCATATACTATACTTTTTCTTCAAAGATTTATGAAACGCCGCATGCCAAACTTTTGTTAAACATGCTTGTATCATAACTATTTTTTAAATATTTCCAGGTTCCATTCGTCTACCCAGTGTAATTCAGGCAAACCATTTACAAATTTAACAGGAATCCAGATATAACGACCATCCGAAGGATGTTTTGGTCTCCATCTGTCAGCCATAAATATAAATGCGTCCTTTTTACCATGAACTTTTAAGATAAATGTGCTTTGTGAATCAAATGAAATATCGGCTTTATCACCTTTCCATGGATTCTCATAAACAGCCCATGGTCCCATAATATTTTTTGCAGTTAACAATCTTGCTGCATTGGGATCCCAGCCTGTGCAACCCGAAGTAATCATAAAATAATCATCACCCTTTTTAAAGATCGCAGGAGCTTCATTATGACCTACAGGTGCAATTCTTGAATATTTACCGGTATGTGACAGATAATCATCAGTCAACTCAGCAATCTGCAATGTAAGATTCTCCTCAGACGCATAAATATGGTATGCCTTGCCGTCGTCATCTACATAAATAGTCATATCTCTTGACATCTGCCCGGTTTCAAAATCTCTTACAACATAGGCTCCTTTTGCGACAGCATTAAGCCATTCTGGTGTCCATGATTTTAGTTTATTAAATTCGTCCATATCCGGATTTCTGTCTTCAGGTTTCATATTCAACGGCCATATGCCCGGATTTGAGCGAACGGATTTCAGGAAAGTATATGGTCCTGTCACATTATCACTTACAGCAACACCGGATCTTGCAGCAGAATAACCTTTTCCCTTCATCTCCAGATGAAACCACATTACGAATTTCTTGTTTTTCTTATTGTAAACCACTTTTGGCCTTTCTATAATGCAACCTTTTACAATATCGCTGTTAGGGTCATTTTCGACGACACTAAGCGCAACACCCTCGTTCTTCCAGTTATATAAATCTTTTGAAGAGTAGCACATTACACCCACAAGCGCATTGTTTGAAAAATCGCCCTTGTGCTCTCCGAACCAATAATACTTACCATCAGAATATATAATACCCCCACCGTGAGCATTTATGTGTACACCTTTATCATCAGGCCAGATTTCACCGGGTCTAATTGAAGAAATCTTTTCTATTGCCGAAGATGATGCAAAAGATGATATAACCAGAAAAAGAAAACCAATATAAAACTTATTCATTTACGCAATATTATTATAAATTACCATATATCAACACCTTAACTAACACAAGACCTGCAAGGCCATTAATAAAATACTGATCAACCTTTCGTTGCAATATAGTCAAACCTGTTAGAAATCTTTACAAATTATAAAAGCAAATAACTCAAAAATTCATTCATTAATGTCTGTAATGTCACTAAACTCATGAATACATAAATAAAATACATATAAAATGAAATCCCTCGCCGGGAAAAGCAAGGAATTTTTGATTATTTGCTGGATAAAATAAATATCGCTAATCCTGTTTTGGAACATCAGGTTATTTAATCATATGTATTCCACCTTAACGGAGAAACCGGAAAAATGTTCAGTATTAGCCTAAATTATTTGTATAAACGACTTCAAGAAAGGTACAATCAGGGTGATTACCTCCATAATGCTTCTCGCTGCGCAGCGTAAGGTCTCTTTTATTATCAATTGTCTCTTTTTTGAGCTGAACAATTGCTTCTTCTATATTTAATAGTGTAATATTATCACTGTTTAGTATATCATTCATCAAACCACAGCTGTGTCCCATACCAAGGTTATGACCAATCTCATGCGCATAAACCAACGGATTATGCTTGTATGGTTCACAAATTGCAATCGAGTATCCGTCAGACATACCCGCTGCTACTTCCATTTCCGTATGACCAGCCACATCAAAAACCTGGTCAATATTGCAGAGAGGGCACATAGAAGGCAGTATATGAATAATATTGCATGCAACATCATTACTGTCAGGTGCATTTACCAATAACCTGAAATTAATCAGATATGGCTTGATCGTATCATTGATATTGACCATACATGAATACTTACCACTCTGTTTATTCCACATCTCAGCAGCTTCTTTCATCTCTTTATCCACAGAAGAGTATGAAATATAATTTGCAAAAACGCAGATAGTTTTCAGATTATGATCAACCAAAAGGTCCTTATTCGCAAAAATATTTCCTGCATTCATTAATAAAACAAATGTGATTAAACTAATATAAAGAAGTCCCTTTTTCATGGCTGATGGTTTATTTACAAATTTGACGAATTTCCTGCATGGATGTTACAACTTACAACAAAAATTTACACATATTAATTATCTTTGAAACCATTTTAATGATTTTTCAAATAATATGATACTTTTTGGAACAGCTGTAAATGTTGCAACGGTGCTTATCGGGAGTCTTGTCGGCTTTTACTTTAACTCAAGATTACCAAAGAAGATAGTCAATCTGATCTTTCAGGCAATTGGTCTTTTCACCTTATATATAGGTATAACGATGACGATGAAGACCCATCAGATACTTATTTTGATTTTCAGCATGATACTTGGATCAGCATTGGGAGAATGGATAGACATTGATAAATATATTACCAGGTTTGGTGAATGGACTAAAAAGAAAATCCGCTCAAAGAACGAACATTTTACTGAAGGAATGATTTCAGCTTTCCTCCTCTTTTGTATGGGATCCATGACAATACTTGGTGCTTTCGAAGAAGGTACTGCCGGAAAATCTGATTTATTAGTTGCAAAGTCTGTAATGGACGGATTCAGTTCGCTAGCTTTGGCTTCAGCACTGGGATTAGGAGTTACATTTTCAGTTTTGCCATTAATAATATTTCAGGGAGGATTAACATTGTTATCGGGCTGGATTGGCAATATGATGCCTCAGGCTGTTATTGATGAAATGTCAGCTGCGGGCGGGTTAATTCTTGTAGGCCTGAGTCTTGTCATACTTGAAATAAAAACCATCAAGGTTGTCAATATGTTGCCTGCACTTCTTTTTGCAATTATACTTGCCTTTATCTTTTGCTGAGAGCCATTACTTTACTTTTAAACAAAGCGACCATGATTGCTTATCAAGGAATAAATTGCCGTATATAATTGACAATTTAGCCCTCCGATTATATGCACATTTTTGATTAAAATATTAATTTTATTTAGCGCACACTAAATATTATTCATTTTTAAATACAATTATTGAAATTGTGTTTTATCTTTGTCGGACTAAATCATAATAATATGCTTCCAACTTATTGTCCGAGTTGTCATGAACAACTAAAAGTAAAATGCATGAAATGCGAAAGCTGCGGGACTGAAGTAAACGGTTCCTACGATCTGCCTGTATTGGCTCTCCTCTCGGGAGAAGAACAACAATTTGTTCTCCGGTTTGTCAAAAACAGTGGTAGTCTTAAAGATATGGCTTCACAAATGAAACTCAGCTATCCTACTGTCCGTAATTTACTTAACGATATAATTGAAAAAATTGAGACTTATGAAAAATAGTACTTTTTCTATGCTTATAAATCCGTTTACCAGAATCGCAGGCTGGCAGGCATTTGGATTGGGAATGATTGGAATAATCATTATGGGAGTATTGGGTTCTATGAACGGAACCGCCTTTGACGGAGTGCTGGATATGCATATGAAAGAAATAACATTGTTACAGTCATTTGAATATCTTTTAATAAGTCTGGCCTGTCTGATTCTTGCCATGTGGATTACCGGTCTTATCATTTCAAAAAAGTTCAGATTTATTGATATTCTGGGTACCATGACTCTTGCAAAGTTCCCGTATATTATTCTTGCAATAGCCGGATTTTTTGCAGAGATACCAGATATGTCAAATGTAATGAATGACCCTTATTCCGTTTTTCAGAATATTCCTTTTGTTATTTTGCTGGCTATATCGTTGCCTGTAACCATTTGGAATATTGCTCTGATATACAATGCTTTCAAGGTTTCATGCGATATCTGCGGATCCAAACTTACTGTAGGATTGATTGTTGCTTTGCTGGTAGCTGAGATATTATCAAAAGTATTAATCCATTTGCTTGTATAAAACTTATTATAATGAAGAAAATAATTTTATCAATCTCAGCTTTGTTGATTGCCATGTTTATTTACAGTCAGGATATTACCGGTCAGTGGGAAGGCAAATTGAGTATTCAGGGTACATCATTAAGACTTGTCTTTAATATTGACAAGTCCGAAACCGGATTCAGCGCCACGATGGATAGCCCTGACCAGGGTGCAAAAGGCTTAAAAATGAGCCATGCCAGCTTCGAAAACAATGTTCTTACTTTGGAATTGCGTATCGCCGGAATAAAATATTCAGGTACACTCGATAAAAACAATATTACAGGTACTTTCAGCCAGGCCGGTCAGACAATGCCTTTAAATCTGGTTAAAAATGAAAGCGCTGTTAATGTTGAAACCAAAGTTTCATTTGAGAAAAATGATGTCTACACCGAAGAAGGAATAACCCTTCAAACTACCAAAGGTAAACTATACGGGACTATAACATTGCCAATAAAATGGGAAAAAGGTTCACTTGCAATTATCATTGCCGGTTCAGGCCCGACAGACAGGAACTGTAATAATCCTTCAATGACTTGTGATGCATATAAGAAATTAGCTCACGAACTTGCCGCTAATAACATTGCCACATTAAGATATGATAAGAGAGGTATTGCAGAAAGTGCTGCCGCTGTTGAAAATGAATCCGACCTGATCTTTGACGATTATGTAAACGATGTCAGGGATTGGGTGAAGTTAATGAAGCAGGACAAACGTTTCAACAAGATAGTTTTAATCGGTCATAGTGAAGGCTCTCAGATTGGCATCATTGCTTCTGAAAATGCTGATAAAGTGATTTCAATCGCAGGTCCGGGTCGTTCAGCTGATGCATTATTAAAGGAACAATTATCAGCTCAGCCAAAAGAATTACAGGATCTTGCTTTTCCAATCATTGACAAACTGGTAAAAGGTGAAAAGGTTGACAATGTCAATCCGATGGTTTCATCAATATTTCGCCAGAGCGTTCAACCATATTTGATATCCTGGTTCAAATATGATCCGCAAAAAGAAATTAAAAAGCTTAAAATACCGGTGCTGATAATTCAGGGATCAAATGATATACAGGTAACTGTCAGGGATGCTGAACTATTATCAGCCGCGAAACCGGATTCAAAGCTTGTAATTATTGACAAAATGAATCACGTCCTGAGGTCTGTTGACGGAGATCGCCAGGCTAATCTTGCTACTTACAATAATGCCTCGCTTCCACTTGCGGATGGATTAGTTAAAAATATAGTGGATTTTATAAACAGAAAATAAAATATCCGGTAATAGAAGGCTAAGCATCAACTCAAATAACCCCCTGAAGGTTTTATAAGACTTTCAGGGGGCTTTTTTTATCAACGGGGATTGTTTTTGCAGTTTAAAGGAAACTATGGTAAAGTAAGAAGCTGATACATTAATGTCCGCGCGAGACGATCCTGCCCTTTACTGCTTAAATGCAACCTGTCATATGACTTATCGTGGAAGTATTCGAGTTGCTCTTCGATCATTGGGTTCAGTCCGGTAAGAGCATTTATATCAATTACGGGAACGCTCCACAAATTTCCCGCCTCTTTGATGGCCTGAACATACGCGTCAACATATTCGCCGCAGCGATTTTTGTAGTTTTCATCAGGTTGAACATTTTTCTCGCCAAACGTTGCTCCTGAGCGATGTATCGGAGTCAGTAAAACTATCTGTTTAAAAGGATACATTTTTTTCAGGAGAGAAATCGCTGTATTAATTCGCCCTTTATAAGTATCGTTTGACATGATGAAAGTGCGCTTTGTCCGGATTTCATTTTTGGCGGCTTCACCTCTTGCAGCCAGAACTTCTTCATCTTTTTCTGTATACCATTGACCAATAGGCACACTACTGTTAAAATCGTTTGTGCCAAGCCATACGATTATCGCATCAACATCATCACCGTGTTCATTGTTCAGCAGATTAGCCTGGCGTTCAACATCATTCCATTGCTTCCCGCTTATTCCATAAACATAAGGTTTGATGCCCAGCCATTCTTCAAGATAAGACCAAAACTTCCTTATTTCACCCTTGAAGTTATTAGGATCCGTCATTGAGTCACCTATGAAAGCAACTTTCTTACCCTTCCACGGGTGCTGTATCCAGCCAGTTTTGTCAACACCAATAACACTTTTTTCACTTTGCGTGTTTTGACCGATTGTCAAAGTATTGCATACTGTAACTAGTAAAAGTAAAAGGAGCAATCTGCGTTTCATAAGTGAAAAATTCAAAATTTTAATAATATAGATTTTGACCATATTAATAACTGATAACAAGATACAGAGTTTTAATCATATTAATTTTGGGGTAATTTAAAAACTATCGGCAAATTGAGTATGGAACTTACAGGTTTTCCTTCATTTATAGCAGGAAACCAAGCAGGCATTTTTCTTACAACCCTCAGGGCTTCTGCTTCAAGATATGGATTAATTTTCTTCTTGATTTCAGCGTTGGTAATTATTCCATTTTCATCAATAATTATCTTAACTTCTACTCTGCCTTCAGCTCTATCTCTTTTTGCATTTAATGGATATTTCAATTCATAATTTAAATATTTCATTAATGTAGACATACCACCCGGAAATTCAGGATATTTATCTATAAAGCATAACTCTTCTGCCATCTTTCCTTCAGCGTCCCAAACAGGTCTGTAACATGGAAGTTTTATTAATCCGTTGGGGTCATACCAATCTGTTTTATACTCTCTGTCATTTTTATAAGTGGTTTTTCTTTGTTTTCTACCGTCTTTATAAAACCAATAGAAATCACCATCACGGTGCTCAGGTTTAACAGAAGTCACACGACCTGTCATATACAATTCGCCTGTTACATAATATTGATTTACAGTGTACAATCCAGGTTCATCAGATATCCTGTACACTTTATAGTAGG
>CAZCPI010000110.1:0-8460 GCA_964500535.1 uncultured Bacteroidales bacterium | reverse complement strand
ATACGAGGTATAATATCCAACGGAGGATGTTTGGAAAAGTCACTTCCATATGATTCGAGAATGGAGTTTTGGATTTTTCTTACTTTCTTATAATCACTATCCCTAATATATGAATCGACTACTTCAGGCATCCCACCAACATAATAATACTGTTTGAGCAAATCAATATATTGTCCCTTGAACGCTTTTATCAGTGGCCAATCTTTGTTCTTCAATGTATCAAGCAGAGCGGTCTTCCCCATTGCCTTTAGAAACTCAGAAAAAGACAACGGGTACAAATTTAAAAAATCAACCTTCCCAACCGGAAAAGAGTCGTCCTTATGGATTGATAAGCCGAGTAGTGAACCAGCTGCTATAATATGGTACTGTGGAACATCCTCATAAAAGTATTTAAGAGCAAGCAAACCGCGTTTGACAGATTGTATTTCATCAAAAATAATTAAGGTCTTACCAACCTGAGGGATAATGTTTGTTACCAGCTGAATTGAACGAAGTATACGTTGAACATCAAAATCAGACTCAAATAAATCAGCTAATTGAGTAACTTTCTCAAAATTAATGTATGCAACCGATTCAAACTCATTTTTCCCGAACTCCTTCATTAGCCATGTCTTTCCAACCTGCCTTGCACCTTTAATTACAAGCGGTTTACGACGAGGATTATTCTTCCAATTTAATAGTGCTTCGTAGGCTGTTCTTTCCATAAAATTACAATTAATCACACAAATATATCCACGAAACAACAAAAAACCAAACGAATATTTGTATTATTTTACATTTTTACCTAAGGAATATTTGAGCACAACCCGCAATCTATACCACAACAGCCAATGGTTTCAAACTTTTTTAGTTTTTCAGTCATAAGATTAATTCCCAATATCCTACGTCAATCCATTGCTGAAATTTGTATCCTACTTCTTTAAATTCGGCAACCTTTTTGAATCCCAGGGATTCATGCAGTCTTTGGCTTTGTTCGTTGGGCAATGATACTCCACCTATTACCGCGTGCAGATCGGTTTTCCTTAATTCGGTAAGTAAGGCTTCATACAGTTTTTTGCCGAGACCTCTGCCCCTTTCGTCATTTGATAAATAGACGGAAAGTTCGGCAGAATGTCTGTATGCAGTACGCCCCCTCCATTTACCTGCATAGGCGTACCCTATGACTCTGCCTTGCTCCTCACAGACCAGCCATGGAAAAAACGCTGTGACTTCTTCGACCCTTTTTCTCATTTCTTCGGTCGAAACCTCTACTTCTTCAAACGTAATAATGGTATTTACGATGTAATAATTGTAAATCTCACAAATTGCATCAATGTCTTTGTATTCTATTGACCGGATCATAATGATAGTTATTAATCTTAAAACCAGTTCAACTTTGCTTTGAATCTCCTCGCCACAAGCAGCGGGGAATCTTCGATTCCGTATAGGTATAAATCATTTTGCGCTAACTCCGCCGCAAGTAGCGGGGAACGCACGCACCGGAATTCAAAATTAGTATTAATCGTTTATAATCCAAATCCGGACTTCCGGTTTCGGCATGGCTTACTAACGGTATCAGTATGGTTTCACCTTTGAAAAATAACAGAAATAATAATCTCGTGAGAAATAAACCATTAAAAAATATTACAAAATCACAAAATACTGTGATTCTTTATTGTAAATTATAAATAAAAAAGTATTTTTACTCCCAAATCCCATTATATTGTGATTATGAAGAATATAGGAAATATCATTAAAGAGCGTCGTAAAACACTCTCCATCACACAAAGAGAACTTGCTGCTTTGGCCGGCATAGGCATTAATACACTTACTAAAATTGAGCGTGGGGAAGCCAATCCGTCTTTAAAAGTTATTATGAGCATTCTCAATACACTTGGTTTGGAAATTGATATTAAAATTAAGACAGTTGCATTGTAAAATGTTAAAGCAATGAGAAAGGCGAATGTATATTGCAATAAAATACTTGCGGGAGTTCTGAGTGAATCTGAAGAAAAAGAATATGTTTTCAGTTATGATGATGCATACTTTAATAACTCTGAAATGCCGGCAATCAGTCTTACCTTGCCTAAAAACAAACAGGAATATCGTTCCAGGCATTTGTTCCCATTCTTTTTTAGTTTACTCTCTGAAGGAAGCAACCTGCTGACTCAATCTAGATTGCTTCATATTGATGAAAATGACCATTTTGGAATTTTACTGGCAACTGCACAAAATGACACTACAGGAGCCATAATCGTTATACCCGTTACAGCATGAATGAAATAACTAATTGTCCGTCAACCTTGGCAAAAGGGTATAAAACTTATAGTCCCATAGCTTTAAGGAGGCTTTTTGATAAGCAGTCGGTTTCTCATGTACTTCCTTATGAAGTAATTGAAAAAAACGAAGATGATGCGAAACTCTTTATGGATAACAAAAAAAGAATTTCCATATCAGGTGTTCAGAGCAAATATTCAATGATTGTTAAAGACGGGATGTTTAGATTAACTTCAGAAAATGAACAAGGAAGGTATATACTTAAGCCTAAACCTACCGAAATAAGAAATCCGTCAGAATGTGCTGCAAATGAAAACCTTACAATGCAAATTGCGGAACAGGTATTTAAAATTGAAACTGCTGCAAACGGACTGTGTTTTTTTCAGGATGGAGAAACAGCATACATTACCAGAAGGTTTGATATTACTCAGGATGGTGAGAAATATCGTGTAGAAGATTTTGCTTCACTTGCAGGATTCACTTCAGTAAATGCTGGTGTTAACTATAAATACGATTATAGTTATGAGGAAATAGCTGAATTAATCAAAAAATATCTGCCTGCCTGGTCTGTGGAATTACTGAAATTTTATCGTGTTTTACTTTTCAATTTCCTTTTTTCAAACGGAGACGCCCATTTAAAAAATTTCTCCGTCATAGACAGAGGAAGAAATGATTATCGACTTGCACCTGCTTACGATCTTTTAAATACCCGGATCCATGTTGAAGATTCTGATTTTGCTTTAGACAAAGGTTTATTCAAAACAGACAGAAGTGAATTTTTCAAAGGAGAAAAAGCTATTGGTGTAACTTTCAAACAGTTTGCTTTGTTGATAGGATTGCCTGAAACCATTGTCGATAAAGAATTGTCCGTCTTTGCAGCTAAGTATTCATTAATAGATGAATTGATAGACCGATCTTTTTTATCTGAAAAAATTAAAAAGCAATACCGTATGCTTTATCAAACTAAACGTAACAGGCTTGTTGATATGAAACTCTGATTTTTAACAACTTAACATCTTTAAAATTCTTGAAGGCTGTTCTTAGAAATTACCCATGAAACCAAACATAAAGTTAACGAGTATTTTTGTAATAATCTTGTCAGTGTTTTGCTTATCTGCCTGTCAATCAAAACATGACAATGCTATGATAATTAAGGAGGAAGCTGTCCGGACGGACTCTTTATCTCCTGAAAACAAAAAAAATGAATACTTATTTTCGCTTTACAAAAGTGCGCAAACTAATCTTTTTAATGAAAACGAAAATAAGGCTCTGGATACGCTGGAATATATTTTAAAAGAAGCCACAGCGGACGACAAAAAAGATATTCAATCTGCCGTACACAATTTGCTTTCAAGATATTACGAATCAAAAAATGATATTAAAAAGGCTTTATATCACAATAATGTGGTTCATGATATACGCATAAACCGTAAAGATATTCCTTCAAATAATCTGATCAGAGCTATTTTATTTGAAAAAATAAACCAGCCGGATTCAGTCGAATATTATGCAAAACTTGCGCAGATGGGTAACGATACCTATGTTGCTGATGTTGCATACACTTTATTGAGAAACCTTGAAATGGAACGGGGCAATGACACGAAGGCATTCCTTTACCAAAAAAATATAACTGATTTATATAATAATCTCGAAAGCAACATCAATTCTGCAGCTCTACAGCAAAAATATAAACAAGAGCAGCTTACCAACGAAAACAACATGCTTAAAATCAAGCAAAGAGAAAAGGACATAATGCTGCTTACGATAATAATTATCATCATTTTGGTTTCGGCAAGCTTATACATACTTTATCTCAGACAAAAGAGGCTGAGAGATCAAAGAGAGATGCAGATAAATGAAGAATTGCTCAGAAATAAAGCATTCCAGCTTGAACAGGAAAATCTCCTCCTTAAACAAAATGAAGAAATCAGCCGCCTGCGTGAAAAGGAATCGCTTTTACGTGAATCACTTATCCGCCGCATCAATCTGTTTAAAAAGTTGCCGTCTATCTCAGGACAAGATAATTCAGATAAGATTAATGACGAAACCGGTAGTAAGAAAATCTTTTTTACTCAGACTGAATGGAATGAATTGTTCAGGGGGATTGATGAAGTATATCCCGGTTTCTGCGAAAGATTAAAACAGAGATTTCCTGATCTTGATGAAGATGATATAAGATTTTGCTGCCTGGTAAAAATCAATGTTAATCTGCAGGATCTTTCCGACATTTACTGTCTGAGTAAAGCTGCTATCACGAAGAAAAAATATCGTATCAAAAAAGATAAACTTGGTATTTGTGATGCAACGGCCAGTCTTGATGATTGCCTCAAAGAGCTTTAGTGTCCACTCCGGTTTTTGTTAAATAATATTTATTGTATTTATTTACAATTATTTGCGTCGTCAAAATCAATGTCATTTGTCCACGTTCTTTCTTGCCAAAACTGCAAGTGAAGTGTAGTTTTACAACCGAATTAAAAGTCAAACTAAAAAAACTATGAAACGAAACTTGATTCTCACAGTAACTGCCTTCATGTTATTGGCAACACTTTTTGTATTCGGACAAAAGCCATCTAAACCTGCTGTTTCAGTACTTGACAAAATGGATGTTGTAGCTAAAAGGACGAATGTAAACAAATCCACATTGGTATCATGCGATTTGGCAAGATTGAAAGATACTGTCAATCTTCCACTTAGTGAGCTTGTCGAAAATATCCGTATAGTTAAACTTGAGGGTAAGGATGAAGCCCTGGTAAGTGTCAGTAATGTAACTGTGTCTGATAATTACTTCTTAATAAGAAACAACAAGCAAAATCCATATAAGCTGTTTAGCAAGAATGGCAAGTTTATTACAAATATTGGTTCTTATGGCCAGGGACCTAACGAATATCTGAATGTTTATGATGATGTTCTTGATGAAAAAAATAAAAGGATCTATATCCTGCCATGGCAAAGTGATAAGGTCCTTGTATATGATTTGACCGGTAAAGCGTTGAAACCTATCCCTCTACCCTATCGTGTACCTAAAGGAAAAATCTATGTAGATGGTGCAAAGTCTGTGCTTTCGGTGGCTCAATTGCCTTTTGGTAATGATGCTCAGGTTGTCTGGTCTCAGAAGTTTGACGGTAAGGTTTTAAATTCGATAAAGGGTAAATATCTGTGTATCAAACCGGACTTCAGCAATGAAATTTTCTCAAATAAGTGCACGAATGGTTTCGACTTTAATATTTTTACATTTTTTGAATTAAGGCCTGATTCTCTTTATCATTATGATTATGTCAATAACAGACTTTTACCAAGATTTACTCTTGATTTTAAGAATAAAACTAAAAAGATTCACTCTTATAATGAGTTACCGCGTCACTTCCTTGGGGATGTTACTGTAGAATTAAAACTTTCTGAAAATGTTTCAACAACTGAATATCCTGCAAAGTATATAGTTGATAAAAATACTCTTAAGGGTGCTTTTTATAAATGCTACAACAATTATATCGGTAATATTCCTGTCACCTGGCTTTCATGCTCTAATGGTTATTATGTGAGAAATGTTGATCCTGGTCAGCTTATGCATGAGATCTCCGTACAATTGAAGAGCAAGAAAATCACTGAAAAGCAGCGTCAGGGTCTGACAAAACTTTTAAATTCGATTGATGAAAACGATAACAACTACATCATTTACGGCAAACTGAAAAAATAAATAATCCGGATATGCTCAAATCCTGTTTAGAGGTTTGAGCATATCCTGCTTTTACTCCTGCACATATGAAACAACTAGTATTGATTATTGCTTTATCGTTGACTCTGTTTTCCTGCAACAAATCCGGCAACATTGATAAATCAAAATCCAACACACAGGGATTGCCTGCGCTTGGTAAAGACACTATACTGTCTGATGCTGCTTTTGGAGAAATAATTGAATTGAAAGGTACCCATCATTTGACCAATCAGGTATTTAAGATCAGTGAAACCCAAATGATTGCCAACGACAGCCTATTAATAGTTAAAAACAGGATTGACTCATGTCTGTTTATGGTTTTCAGATTGCCTTCTTTTGAATTGGTTAAAACATTCGGTAAAGTTGGTCAGGGCCCCGGAGAGTTTCAGTTTGTTAATATAGTCAGGGATGAAAGCAACACGTACAACTGCTACATACATGATATCGGTAACGACAAACTTTTTTATGTGGATAAAGGTTTCGGTATCGGCGAAAAGTTAATCAAATATCCTGGTAAGACTAATTACTATAGCGACAAACAGTTATACGGCATTAATCCGAATGAGTTTTTGTATGTTGAATCCACTAAAAAAGGTAAAGCTATGTACAGAACCGAGATATTTGAAGATACTACTATTACTTCTCAAATAATGAATTTGACATTCTCAAAGATTAATACCAACTGGGCTACATTTATTGGTGATTTTGGTGTCAACGGAGATAAAAAGCGTGCCGTCTTTGCCTATAAGTACTTTAGAAGATTGCTTTTTATGGATACTCAAAACCAAATAACAAGAATCCTGAAATTTGATCAGGATGAAAAGACGAAGAAGGGCAAAGAGACTGATATGCTCGGACCATCAAATATTACTTATTACTGGGGGATTTCTCCTCAGAAAAACTACGTTTATTTACTTTATTCAGGCAGGACGCCAATCACTGTTTCAAAAGAGCTTAGCAACTCACCGGGATATATTTATATCGAGCAATATGACTGGAACGGCAACCCTGTACACAAATATAAGCTTGATCATTGGGGATATTTTTGCATAAACGAAAGTGAAAACACGATTTACCTTGCTTCAGTCAACGAAGACGAACCCTTCTACACTTACCAGCTGCCAATGAATTAAGTACAAATAGATAACTCACTGATTTATAACTAAAAGATAATTCTTATTTTTAGCATTCAGGCGTTTGGCCGATTTTTATTCAGGCGTTTGGCTGATTTCAATTCAGTCAATTTGTACTAGCTCAGAAAAGTGGACACATTGTACTTACGATTGGATAATATACTTCTTCATAATCGGCAACCAAACTAGATAGCAAATCCAATTCCATCAATTGTTTATCATAAGATGGCGTTTGGTTGTCAACGACTTTTAATAATTCTTCAATTCTGGCATTAACAGCTTCAAATTGTAATTCATTTTCAATCTTTGCCATTTAGTTAAATATTTAAGCAGTCCGTTTTATCATATTCCTCATGAGTACCAATAATACCCAACAAATTTCATATATCAAAATATTAATCCATTTTTCAAAATATCACTATACGTTGTGAACTATTAAACAGCCAAATCAAGGAATATAATATAGCCAAATACGGTAATAATATTTAGCCAAATCAGGTAATACTGCTGATTTATTGTATATTTGTAATCGAAAGAGACAATAAATAAACATGAAAAAATACAAGAAAAGAATTGCTGATAAATTATTGGACAGGAAGTTAGCGGGAAAAGGGGCAGTGTTGATTGAAGGTCCTAAATGGTGTGGTAAAACTACCACGGCTGAACAAAGAGCTAAAAGCATACTTTATTTGGACGACCCTGAGGAAAAAAAACAAAATTTGCAATTGGCAGACATAAGACCTAAAGCTTTGCTTGTTGGTGAAACTCCACGACTGATAGATGAATGGCAACTTGCTCCACAATTGTGGGATACCATTAGATTTGAGGTAGACCATCGCGATGGACTTGGTCAATTTATTTTGACTGGATCCGCAATACCTGCCAATTCTGACGAGATTAATCATTCGGGAACGGGCAGATATGCTTGGCTAATGATGCGCCCTATGAGTCTCTTTGAGTCGGGAGAATCTAGTGGTGAAGTAAGTTTGTCAGAACTGTTCAACTCACCTAAGCAAATTATAGCTATTAATCCGCTAAATATTGATAATATAGCATTCTTGATCTGTCGTGGCGGATGGCCTCGCTCAACGGAACTCAGTGGCGACATCGCCCTTGACCAGGCTAAAGATTACTATGATGCAGTTACCAAATCAGATATTTCCAGAGTAGATGGAGTGAACAGAAGCCCGGAACGAGTTAAACGATTGATGCGTTCCTATGCAAGACATCAGGGAACATCGGCAAGCATAGAAACTATTTCTAGTGATATCCTTTCAAATGACATGGAATCTGCTGATGTAAAGACAGTATCATCATACATTAATGCCTTGAAAAAGATATTTGTCATTGAGGACTCTA
>CAZCPI010000109.1:0-8491 GCA_964500535.1 uncultured Bacteroidales bacterium | reverse complement strand
TAATTTGTAAATTAATTTTGATAAGAATTTTTTGTATTGCAACAAAAAAGATATATTCGCATGGCTTTAAAAAGCTCTAATTTAATACCTAGTTTATTAACACCGATTATTATTACTAAAATGGATTTATCGTCTTTGTTCCCTGTCATCGCAGGTTTTACTTGGCAACATCTTGTGATGATCTTTATCGGCTTGGTTTTGATATATTTGGCGATTGCCAAAGAATATGAGCCAACTCTACTTTTGCCAATGGGTTTTGGAGCTATCCTGGTAAATATTCCTTTTACATCTGCTATTACGCAGATTGACGGAAAAACCGGTGAGGCTCTTGAAGGAGTTCTTTCAGTCTTTTTCCAGGCAGGTATTGCTACTGAAATTTTTCCTCTGTTGATATTTATAGCTATTGGTGCTATGATTGATTTCACTCCATTATTCCAGAGGCCTCATCTCCTGCTTTTTGGAGCTGCTGCTCAGTTTGGAATTTTCATGACAATGATTTTTGCTACTCTGTTAGGCTTTGACCTTAAAGAGGCGGCTTCAATTGGTATCATTGGTGCAGCTGACGGACCTACATCTATTGTGGTAGCATCTCGCTTTGCTCCTAATTTATTAGGGCCTATTTCAGTCGCGGCATATTCTTATATGGCATTAGTTCCAATAATCCAACCTCCAATTGTGAGGATGCTTACTTCAAGAAATGAGAGATTGATCAGGATGAATATTACTAACACAAAGAAAGTTCCGAAGATTGCCCTGATAGCATTCCCTGTTGTTGTAACTATAATCGCCGGTTTAATAGCTCCATCTTCCTTAGCGTTGATTGGTTTTCTGATGTTTGGAAATTTGATTCGTGAATGTGGAGTGTTGAATAAACTGTCACTTTCTGCTCAAAATGAACTTGCAAGTTTGGTTACGATTCTTCTTGGTATCACTATAGCAAGTACAATGACGGCTGAGAGATTTGTAAGACTGGATACTCTTGCAATCATTGCCTTAGGTTTAGTTGCTTTTATTTTTGATACTTTTGGTGGAGTGATATTTGCCAAAGTGATGAATATTTTCCTTCCTGAAGGAAAGAAGATTAATCCAATGGTTGGAGCCTGTGGTATTTCTGCATTTCCAATGTCAGCAAGGGTAATTCATTCTATGGGTCAAAAAGAAGATCCTACAAACTATCTGCTTATGCCTGCTGTTAGTGCCAACGTTGGTGGACAAATTGGTTCTGTTATAGTAGGTGGTCTTATTTTATCATTAGTTCCACTATTTTAAATATTGTAGCCATGAACAGCTTAACTTCTGCACTGGAAATAACAGGTATTGGAATACTAGGAGTATTCCTTTTCATGTTGATTTTTTATCTTGTTATACTTTGGCTTCAAAAATTGCCTGATAACAAGGATTGATAATTAAAATTTTAAGTATGAATACTGAATTATTGTTTTGGATTGCGTTTATCGCGATTTTCTTCATAGGATTTCTTGTTGATATGTATGCTGCAAAGCACAGACACAAGAAAGAAAGTATCGGAGTAGCTCTTAAATGGACGGCTGCATGGATTAGCATCGCTTTATTGTTTGGCGTTGCCATTTTACTTTTCTATCCGCAAAATCCACATGCTGAAGTAAATACAAAGAGTATGATGGGCTTAAAGTTTTTCACTGCCTATCTTACTGAGTATTCACTATCTATTGATAACTTGTTTGTTTTCATCATGATTTTCTCAATGATGAAGGTAAGAGAAGATGTACAGCCTGTTTTGTTAAAATATGGTATTCTGCTTTCAATCATATTCAGATGCCTGTTTATTGTAGTCGGAATGGGACTTATTGACAAATTCGAATGGTTGATATATGTTTTCGGGGCATTCCTGATATTTATGACTATCAAGATGATGAAAGGAGGAGATGATGAAGAATCTATTGATCCTGAAAAGAATATGCTAATACGTGGAGCAAAGAAATTATTTAAAGTTGATGTCAATAATCATGATGCTGTACTGCATTCACGTGTTGACGGGAAATTTGCGGTTACTCCATTTTTGCTGACTTTCCTGCTTATCGGTTCAACGGATGTCATGTTTGCAGTGGATTCAGTTCCGGCCGTAATTGGAGTTATTAAGGAAGGGACATCTGCGCTGACGCTTAATGAAAGTGATTTTATAGCTATTTCATCGAATGTCTTTGCTTGTATGGGACTTGTTTCATTATTCTTTGCATTGAATGGCATTATTAAAATATTCAAATATCTGAAAACAGGTATTTGTTGCATTCTGTTTTTTGTCGGTGCAAAGATGATGTTAGGTGGTATTGAGCCTATTGGAAAATTCTTTTCAAATCATTCATGGTTTTCATTTACAGTTATCTTAGCAATACTTGTTGGCTCAATTCTTTACTCTGTGATTGAAAACAAGATAGTTGAAAAGAGGCAAGCAAGACAACAGAAGTAGATTTTAAATTGGATATATCTTACATTGCGATTTAGATTTTTAATTAAATAAATGATTAATGTTTATGCCCTGAAAATCTATCTGATTTTCAGGGCATTGAATATTAAGAACTGATATTTATGGATACATATAACGAAAGTCATGAATATGCTCTCTGCGACTTTTTGCAAAAGTCCGAAGACTGTATTTATGTTTTTGATTATACCGATAATTCCAGTTTCCGGATTGTTGCTGTTAATAGTAGATTTGAAAGAGAATTCGGAATTAAAGCCTCTCAGTGTATAGGGATGACATCCGACGATATATTAAGTTATGATGTTGCTGTTCTTGTAAATCTTAACCTTCAACTCTGTGTCGATAGTGGAAATACTCTTGAAGGAAATGTGGAGCTGGAAATGCCCGGAGGAAAGAGATTATATCATACTACATTTGTTCCGGTAAGGGATTCGGGTGGCTTATTAAGCAAGGTTATGGTAGTCAAGAGGGAGCAGATAAATAAAAATTTATCTGAGAATAAATCTTTATTGGCGGGAGATTATAAGAGCAGTGTAATTATTCCATCTATCGGTATGAACAGGGCCGCAAATTTTATTGATTTTAATTCAGTTAAAAGAGAATCCGAAAATTTGGAGCGATATGTTCATGAAATGGCGGAGTTTGCTCCGTATGGCATTGTAAACCTTATAAATAAAAAGCCTGTATATGTAAATCGTTTTATGCTTGAGTTACTTGGTGTGAATAATATTGAAGATTTAATTAATAGAAATCCAATTAGTTTTATTCATCCAAATGACAGAATCTCGGTCTTAAATGCAATTGAGAATGTTAGTGTTTGCAATTCAACACAAAATCATAAGTTGTCAATAATTGGCTTAGATTTGTCAGGAAATCAAAAGTATCTCGATGTCAGGTTTCAATGTTTAGATTTTGGGCAAACAAAGCGAATACAAATAGTTGTTTTTGATATATCTGAACAAATCGAAAAAGAAAAAAATTTAGCTAAACTTACGACCTTATCTCTTCATATGAATCAATATGATGATGATTTTATAAAAATCAAAAAAGAACTGGAAGAAGTTATTGTAAGTAATAATCTTGACAATGGCATATTTAAAGATGTTATTGGTTTGCTTAGCCGGCATAAGAGCTTTCAGAAGGTCAGCGGACATTTTTTCAGGTATTTTGAAAGTATACATCCTGATTTTTTTGAAAAACTTAATGTTATTAATCCAAATCTTACAGTAAATGATATTAAACATTGTGCCTGTATAAGAATGAATTATGAAACAAAAGAGATTGCTGATTTATTTAATATCAGTCCTGCAGCAGTACAAAAAAATCGTGTACGGTTAAAAAAGAAACTATCTGTTCCCGGGAATAAAGAATTAAGAGAATTCATAAGAAGTATTTAATTTCAGGCGATTTATTTGAAAAATATTTCAGCAAAAATTAATTTGAATGTACTAGGTTTGTCCTATCCCGGGGGATGTGTAGTAATAATGTTTAGCCTAACTTTGCAAAATTGAATTCATTGAGCAGAGTATATTTCTGTAAAAGAACTGAAGAGGTGAACAAAGTCAAGGGGTGGAGACTTTTTCGCCTCTTCTTTTTTTTACCGTTTGTCATTATATTTGAAGTATGAAACCACACGCTAATTTTTATTGTAAAAGGATGATTAAGGATAAAATATTAAAATTCTCGCTGATAACTTTTTTATTTTCAATTAGTTTCTTTTCGGGTGCTGTTAATCAAACCCCTGAAATAATTCAGTCCCGCAAGTTTGCAAGCGCGACTGAGGATAATCCTGTCGACATGACCGGTTTTATCGTAAATCCGTCTTTTAGTGAAAACACAGCAACAGGTTGGACCGGTGCAGGAACAGTCAATTACCATGAAGTGGAATTTTATCAGAAAACGTTTAATATGTATCAGGTTATTAAAGGTTTGCCTGCCGGTAAGTATAGATTAACGATAAAAGCTTTTGAACGACCGAAATCTAATGATGCAGGTGCGGCATATAAAGCAGGTAATGAAACTATCTATGCTCAACTTTATGCAAGTTCCAAAGGTTTTACGGATATAAGTGTCCCTTTTAATTCTCTTTATAAGCATACTTACTCTGGTGCCGGTTCTGTAAATGGATATATTAATACGATGGCAGCTGCCGAGATCGTATTTAATAACAATGCCATCAATTATTATGATATGACTTTGTCGAATATTCTCTTAGAGCAGGGTCAGTCACTTACAATAGGTGCAAAAACCGATTTTCAGCAAACTGGTTACTGGGCTTTGTTTGATAATTTCAGACTGGAATATCTGGGTGCTTATGACATAAATGATATTGCAGTTGCAATAGACAACAGAATAGTTGAAGCTCAAAGTCTTCTGACGATGAGGATTCAAAAGTCTGCTGCTGACGGACTAACAGCTGCAATTAATCAGGCTCAGCTGGCAATTTCTGCTGTACCCATAGATTCAGCAGATGTTACAGCAGCTAAAAGTGCTATTGATGAAGCAATAAATACTGCTTACACTTCAAAAAATGCATATGATGCTTTGCAAAAAGCAATCAATGATGCAACTCTGATTTTGAGTTTTTTGGAAAAGACCGATGAAATAACCAGGCTTCAGAATGCAATTAATACAGCAAAACTTAGTCTGGAAAACCGTGATTTAACTCTTTTGCAGATAGTTGTTGCAACCAATACTTTAAAAACTGTAACCAAAAATGTCGGTAAAAAGATATACAATCCAAGCTGGATGATGGGTGATATTAATAGTTCTTCTAATAATTGGTCTCTTGAAAGGAGCAAACAATCTAAGAACTGGATTTTATTCTGGGAACCAGGTTTTGGAAATAATCCAGGGACTATTGTTGACGACTGCTTAAATCTCGCAGAAAAATGTTTTAATTTTTATACTGATTCTTTGAAATTTATAAAAAGAGGATCTTCAAAGACAGATACATATAAAATGATAATCAGGCTCAGATATACTTCTGAATGGGAAGCGACCGGTTCAGGTGTTGATAACACAATCGGTTTACTGACACTTACATCGTGGGCGTTAACATCAAGGGGAGGGCAGACAGTTGCACACGAAGTCGGACATTGTTTCCAGTATCAGACTCATTGTGATAACAACAATAATAACGGATGGATGTATGGTTTTGGTGATAATGGCTCAGGTGGAAATGGCTGGTGGGAGCAATGTGCCCAATGGCAGGCATACAAAGTTATTCCCTCTCAACAGTTTACGGGAGAATGGTTTACCGGCTATCTAAATACTGTCCATAAACATATTTTACACGAAACTCCCCGGTATAATAATTATTTTATTCAGGATTATTGGTGTTGTCTCCATGGAATGGATATGATAGGCAAATTGTGGAATAAATCTTATAAACCTGAAGATCCTGTCGAAACCTATAAAAGATTGACCAGTATAAACCAAATCCAGTTTAATGATGAAATGTGGGATTGTGCTGCCAGATTTGCAACCTGGGATATCCCTTCTTTGAAAACAAATGGTGCAGCTTTTATTTCTGCGCGTACTCAACCAAAAATGAATAATATGGGTAGCTATGTCTGGAAAATTGATGCAACTGTATGTCCTGAAAACTATGGGCACAATATAATCAGACTCAATGCACCCCAAACGGCAAAGACCGTAACTGTTAATTTTGAGGGACTGGCAGGTGCAGATGGTTTCCGCAAGAACTATGTCAATTATGCCGGCTGGCGTTATGGTTTTGTGGCATTACTCAAAAACGGAGACCGTGTTTATAGCGATAAAGTTTCAGTTAAGATGTCTGAAAATGCCGGGGTAAGCAGTATGAACTTCAATTGCCCGGCCAATTGTGATAAACTTTGGTTTGTTGTAACCGGTGCTCCAACTACACACTGGCGTCATGCCTGGGATGATAACGATGCAAATGATGAGCAATGGCCTTATCAGGTCAAGTTTTATAATACCAACTTGTATGGTTATACAAACGTGCCCAGCTCAATGGAAAATCCGGAAACAGAAAAGTCATATATTTTCGTTCAGGATCGTACTCTGCATATTAACAATATCATGTCTCAGGCTACTATAAGTATTTACGACACTTCAGGCAGACAAATTCTTAATGAAACCATAAATACTTCAGACTTTACTTATGATCTGCCCAAAGGCATATTTATTATCTCAGTCAGGACAATCAGTGGCATTACCAGGCAAAAGATCTTAGTTGAGTAAATCGTAATCATTCTTTTACTTGTTTAAAAAGCATTTTTATTACATTGTCTTATCTTACAGTTTAATAAAGAATTTGTCCGGGTAAAATGCTTTTTAGCTTTTACCCGGACAAATTAATTTATAAACTAAAAAGAGTCCTGTATCTCGATCTAAATCAAAAAATTGTCAGTAACTAAAATTTATTTTCAAAAGGTATAAGAATATTGTAATTAACCAAATCTTTCTGGTTTCCATTAATCATAAATCTTAAAATAAACTCAGGGATGATATTGTCAATAGGTTCTTTACTTAAAACTGTATAAATGAAAACGCTTTTACTTTCGCCGGGGTTTATTGCTAGTTCTACCACCCTGTATCCCAAACTTGTATTTAACTCATCAAAAGAAACAAAAGGTGTGCCACTTACTCCCCAGTTTTTTGGATTATTGCTTTTTAAATTGGCATAAACCAGCTTAACTTTAGCTTCCTTTTCATTTTTATTAGTAACAGTCAATTCTATTACGAAATTAGGAGAACTTGTTTTTTGGTACTTGCCTTCGCCTGACGCAACATCTTTATTACCCTTAACAAATCTCCATTCCAAATTACTAATATTAATTACAGGATTAAAGAACTTAATCAACTCAGAATTACAAATGGCATCAGTGATTAGTTTTTCATCCGAATTTATAGCCTTTATTTTATCGGCAAAACTCCCGACATACTTCTCAATATTTTTTTTTGAAGGTCCGGTAAGAGTTTTTGACCATCCCTGGTCCGATTTATATTCTCTGTCTGTCATATAAATAACAACTGAGTTTTCTTTTACTTCAAATCTGAGTTTTGCACGATTTGGTATCATTACTGTTGACCATTCAATCCAGTCAGTAATCAGGATTTTATTATCTTTGTCATATTGGGCAAGCTTGTATTTCAGCTCTTTAGCAGCAGATTCGATAATTTGTATTGCATTTTTAGGATTTAGGCCTACTACGGTTTGAGCCGGATCATCTTTTGATAAAGCACCGGCTATTGTTTGTGTCAACTTAGTTTGAGCAAAAATGTTTGAAAAACAAAATATGCACAGAGAAGCTAAAATGGTTTTTCTCATTTACCTGAATTATTTAATTTCATATTCTTCTTTGGTAATTTCAACGATTTTTGCAAAGTTTTCAATTTTATCAGCCTTCATTCCTCCGTTTAATTCTATTTCCAATCCTGGAGTTGCATCAAATCTAAACTTTGAAGCAACAGTTTTTGCCTCTGGTATATCATTGCCCTGTGCATCTTTAAATTTGAAATACAAGAAAGGAGTGTATCTCTGAGGTTTAAAAGTATCATTAATCTTTGCAATAAATGTGAAATTGACATGTCCGTTAGGAAGAATTGTGTCAATAATGGCTTTGCTTGCTGTAAAAGCCTCATTTGATATTGGCTCAAAAGGAATATCCGTTTTGCATAAATTTGCTCCGGCAACATATTCTGTCATTTTTGCTTTATATTCATCTTCAAGTAGTTCCAGCTCTTTTCCAAGCTTAAATGCTTTTTCAAGATCCGTACATTCTTTAACCGCCTTCTCCTTTTCATCAATCTTTCCCTGATAATCATTCATAATAGAAGGCACATCTCCTAGTAAGCCGTTACTTTTTGTTTTCTTTTCACTATTTCCACCACAAGAAGCCATAAAACATGCCAAAATAGCAATGACAATCAAAAATAAATAATTTTTTTTCATGATACATTTGGTTTTAATTGGTTTGTTATTAACTAAGATACAGGAATTTACTTGCTAAGAATTGATGGCAATATATATATAATAATTAA
>CAZCPI010000108.1:6239-8533 GCA_964500535.1 uncultured Bacteroidales bacterium | reverse complement strand
AATGAAAGTTTTAAGAAGCGAGTGCAAAGACGAAGCTTACTTCGTTTTTGCCGAGTCTCGCAAAACTTCTGTTCATTTTGAAGAAAATTTTTGGCATGCGGCGTTCCATATGGCCTTAGTTTAAAAAATAAAAATAACATATGAAAAAAATATAATCATGAAGAAAAGTATTTTGATATTACAGCTGGTTTGTCTCTCAACAACTTTTGCATTGGCCTCAGAGACATATAAGAACGATACTACTTACCAGTTTAACGACAAGACAATAGATGTCAGTGATGTCGACGGCCAGATAGATGTAAAAATCTACAAGATTGATCAGTATGGTAATGAAACCAGTTACAAATCTGTGTATGAAGGTGTATTCAGTGATAATAAAAGTTATGAAAGATACACAGTTCTTGAAGATCTGGGATTTCAGATGCCTGCATTAGGAAAAAACAAGAAACACAAAAGATATTATGATAAGATGCAGGCACACTGGGCAGGTTTGCTTGTAGGTTACAGTAATATGGTTCAGGAAGTAGGTCTTGACGAATACAATCTGGCAAAACTTGAAGGTGTAAGCATACGCCCGGAAAATTCCCTTGAATGGTCGCTGAATACAAATGAATTTATCGTCCCACTTTATAAAGACATCTTTGGTTTGACTACCGGTTTTGGTTTCACATGGAGAAACTATTGCCTGGATGGAAATTTTCATCTGGAAGAAATCAATAATTTCGTAAAAGTTGTACCTGCTGCTGAGGGTATTACTTACAGGACAGGTCGCTTAAGGACTTTGCACCTTTGTTTCCCACTGATGCTTGAGTGGCAACCGAGATTTGGTGATGATCATAACTTTTTTGTCACAGCAGGAGTCGTCGGCGGTATTAAGGCTTTTGCAAATTACAGAGTCACCTACAAAGAAAGAGGTGACAACACTATAAAACTGAAAACAGGTGATGGTCTTAATGTTCCACCTTTAACACTTGATTATCTTGTCCAGGCAGGTTACAAGGACTTTGGTTTCTTCGCGAAATACTCTCCTATGAGTTTCTTTATGAAAGAAGAAGGGCCTGAGGCTCAAGCCGTTTCAATCGGTGTAACTTTCCAGTTTAACGATTAAGAAAACGCCGGGTAGTTACGATCAGGGATTCATGGATGACATGTAGCCAGAATAGTCCGGTCTGACGATCGATGAAATCTTGCCGGTATGGACTAACGCACAGGGAGCTGATAGACTCTTTACGAAAGTGAGAATAATTGGATATAATTTAAAAAGGCCATTTCAAAACAAACTTTGAAACGGCCTTTTTAATTGAATAAACCTGAAAAACAGGGCTTATTTTTTTTTATTTCTTGGATAACCTCTTCCTTTCGTTTTCATCAAGAATGATCTTGCGCATGCGGAGATTTTTAGGTGTTACTTCTACATACTCATCTTCCTTTATATACTCAAGAGCTTCTTCCAATGAAAAAATTATCGGAGGAGGCAAAGTTGCTTTATCATCAGTACCGGATGCACGCACATTGGTAAGCTTTTTGGTCTTATTAACGTTAATCACCAAATCTCCTTCCTTGCTACTCTCTCCTACTACCTGTCCGGCATAAACATCTTGTCCAGGGAAAATAAAGAAGTTGCCTCTGTCCTTAAGCTTATCCATACCGTACGCAACAGCAGTACCGGTTTCAATAGCAATCATCGAGCCGTTTTCTCTCTTTTCAATATCTCCTTTATAAGGCGCAAACTCCGTAAAGCGGTGAGCAACTACAGCCTCTCCGGCTGATAAAGTCATAAGTACACTACGCAGACCAATAATGCCTCTTGACGGGATTGAAAATTCCATATATACACGTTCGCCTTTGGTTTCCATCATCAGAAGATCACCTTTACGTCTGGTAACGGCATCAATCATCTTGCTTGCACAATCTTCAGTGACATTAATCGTCATCTCTTCCATTGGCTCGCATTTGACACCGTCAATTTCCTTAATAATAACGCGTGGCTGACCTACCTGAAGTTCATAACCTTCGCGTCTCATGGTTTCAATAAGTATCGAAAGATGTAAAACGCCTCTTCCGTAAACGGTCCAAACATCAGAATCAACCTCTTTTTCGACCCTGAGCGCCAGGTTTTTGTCAAGCTCTTTCATAAGGCGGTCATGTATATGCCTTGAAGTAACAAACTTTCCATCCTTGCCGAAAAACGGTGAGTTATTTATAGTGAAAACCATACTCATCGTAGGTTCATCAATAGCGATTGGTGTAAGTGCTTCCGGTTCAATCGGGTCTGCAATGGTGTCACCGATTTC
>CAZCPI010000108.1:0-6139 GCA_964500535.1 uncultured Bacteroidales bacterium | reverse complement strand
AGGAGCAGGTATGTGCTCAAGTATCTGATCAAGCAGGAAAGTAATATTATCAGTTTCATTTTTCCAGTCTTCTGACATCCAGCCTCTCTTAGCCGAACCGTAAACAGTAGGAAAATCAAGCTGATATTCTGTGGCATCAAGGCTGAACATAAGATCAAATACTGCTTCCTGTACTTCTTCAGGCCTGCAGTTTGGTTTGTCAACCTTGTTTATCACTACGATAGGTTTCAACCCTATCTGCAAAGCTTTTTGCAGAACAAACCTTGTCTGAGGCATTGGTCCTTCAAAAGCATCGACTAAAAGCAATACTCCGTCGGCCATGTTTAATACACGTTCGACTTCACCTCCGAAATCGGCGTGGCCCGGAGTGTCAATGATGTTAATCTTTACACCTTTGTAATTAATGGAAACGTTTTTCGACAAAATCGTAATGCCTCTCTCTCTTTCCAACTCATTGTTATCCATGATCAGTTCTCCTGCAGTCTCTGCATTTCTAAACAACTGACCTGCTAGCAACATCTTATCGACCAGCGTTGTCTTACCGTGGTCTACGTGTGCTATGATGGCGATATTTCTTATATCCTGCATCCTTAATCTTTTTTTTAACCTAATTATCTTTTCAGCCTGCAAAAATAAGTGTTTTTTTGCAGAAAAGTATTGTTTTTCAAAAACAAATGCCTACTTTTGCACCCTCATTAAAGTATTCATATACATTTATAAACAAACATCATGTATTTAAATCCTGAGAAAAAGCAAGAAATCTTCGGTAAATACGGAAAGTCTAACACTGATACTGGTTCTCCAGAGTCCCAGATTGCATTGTTTTCATACCGTATCAACCATTTGACTGAACATCTCAAGTCAAATCACAAAGATTATAGCACTTCACGTGCCTTGAAAGCTATGGTAGGTAAACGTCGTCGTTTACTTGATTACCTGAAGGCTAAAGATATTGAAAAATATCGTGCCCTTATCAAGGAATTGGGAATCCGTCGTTAAGATGGATTTGGAACTAAAAAAGTCGTTGAAATAACATCAACGACTTTTTTTTTTATATTTGCGCAATTAAAATTATAAATCTTTGCTGGCAACAAGCATTTAGCCTTCTGAGATTTACCTGATTAAAAGAGTTTCTAATGAAGAACACGGCAATTTTGCCATACTAATTATGACTGTATATGAGTATAGAAATTAAGAAAGTAACCTCCAAAAAGGAGATGAAAGAATTCGTTCGTTTTTCACTTAAGCTTTATAAAAACAACCCCTATTACATTCCTTCCCTGACGTTTGATGAAATAAACACTCTGGACAGAACTAAAAACCCGGCTTTTGATTTTTGTGAAGCCGATTATTTTATAGCTAAAAGAAACGGAGAAGTTGTTGGCAGGATTGCCGTTATCCTTAATAATGACACTAATAAATGGTGGAACCAGCAACATGCAAGATTCGGATGGTTTGATGTAATTGATGATGTAGAAGTTACTAAAGCATTGCTTACTGCGGCTGAACAATGGGCAAAAGATAAAGGTATGAATGCTCTTAAAGGTCCTCTTGGCTTCTGTGATCTTGATCATGAAGGTATGTTAATTAATGGTTTCGACCAGATAGGTACTTTTGCAACGATTTATAACTATCCGTATTATCCGGTCCACATGGAGCAACTGGGTTATAAGAAGGATGTTGACTGGAAAGAATTTCTGATAACAATGCCGACCGACTTAAACGAGAGGTATATGCGAATGGCTAAAATTGTGGCAGATAAATACAATCTTCGCAGTGTTACAGCCAAAAACCCAAAGGAACTGGTAGCAAAATGGGGCGATAAAATCTTCGGTCTTTGGAATGATACATATAAAGTATTGTACGGATATGCTCCGCTTACAGACAAACAGGTAAAATACTACATAAAGATGTATCTTTCCTTTATCAAGACAGAGCTTGTAAGTATAATTGTTGATAAAGACGAAAATGTTGTAGGAATGGGGATTGCTTTACCTTCTCTAAGCAAGGCATTTCAGAAATGTAAAGGAAGTTTGTTCCCGTTTGGTTTCATACATCTGCTTAACGCCATCAAAAAGAACGACATAGTTGACCTGTACCTGATGGGTATTCATCCTGATTATCAGAAGAAGGGTTTGAACGCGATGATTTTCGCTGATCTTGTTCCTAAATTCATAAAGAACGGTTACAAGTTTGCTGAAACCAATCCCGAACTTGAAACCAACTCCCATATACAGCAGCTTTGGTCGGAATTCGGACCAAAACATCATAAAACAAGAAGGGTATTCATAAAAGAATGGTAATCATTAAGTGCTTTTTTTAGTATCTTTGGGAAAACACTGATTACTAATTTTACAGGAAATGCAAGATAGTTCTCTTAATCCTCAGGCTGTAAGCTACGAAGATTCCAACATTATCACCCTTGACTGGCAGGAGCACATCAGGCGTCGCCCCGGTATGTACATAGGTAAACTCGGAGATGGTAATTCTGCCGATGATGGTATTTATGTACTGCTTAAAGAAGTCCTCGACAACTGTATTGATGAATACATGATGGGTTACGGCAAATCTATTGAAGTAACCATAGATGAAGGTTTCGTCTCAGTAAGAGATTATGGCCGTGGTGTACCTCTGGGTAAAGTCGTTGATGTATCTTCCAAAATGAACACAGGAGCTAAATATGACTCCAAGGCCTTCAAGAAATCTGTGGGATTAAATGGAGTTGGTATCAAAGCTGTAAATGCCCTGTCTTCATTTTTCAGGATACAGAGTTTCAGGGATGGTGAAACCAAACAGGTTGACTATTGCAGAGGAGTAGTCACAGATGATTACAAGATTCAACCTTCTGATGGCCAGAACGGCACTTTGATTGAGTTCATGCCAGATATAAATATTTTCCCGAATTACAATTATCAGGACAATTTTATAGAAAATCTTCTCAAGAATTATGTCTATCTCAATTCAGGGCTGAGTATTTATTACAACGGGAAGAAATTTATATCCAAAAACGGCCTGGTTGACCTGTTGAATGAAAATATAACATCAGACCCGATATATCCGATTATTCACCTGAGCGGAGAGGATATTGAAGTTGCCATTACTCACGGCAATCAGTATGGTGAAGAATACTATTCCTTTGTCAATGGCCAGCATACTACTCAGGGTGGTACTCATCAGACAGCTTTCAGAGAAGCAGTAAGCAGAGTCATCAAAGAGTTCTATAACAAGAACCATGATTACTCCGATATCAGGATGGGTATTATAGCCTCAATAAGCATCAAAGTAGAAGAGCCTGTATTTGAATCGCAGACCAAGACAAAGCTGGGATCAAACAAAATGTCGCCTGAGGGTGTTACTGTAGCTAAATTTATCGGAGACTTCCTTAAAAAAGAGCTTGACAATTATCTCCATAAAAATGGTGAAACCGCTGATTTGCTGCTCAGGAAAATCAATGATTCCGAAAAAGAGCGTAAAGCGATTGCCGGTGTTACCAAACTTGCGAGAGAAAGACAAAAAAAATCAAATCTTCATAACAAGAAACTCCGCGACTGCCGGTTTCATTATAATGACTTAAAAGGCGAAAATCTCGACGAAACCAGTATATTCATTACTGAAGGTGATTCAGCCAGCGGATCCATTACAAAAAGCAGGGATGTAAATTATCAGGCAGTATTCAGTCTCAGGGGTAAACCGCTGAATACTTACGCAATGACAAAAAAGATAGTTTACGAAAACGAAGAATTCAATCTTTTACAGGCAGCGCTTAACATCGAGGATGGACTTGAAGAGTTGAGATACAATAAGATAATTATTGCAACTGATGCCGATGTTGACGGAATGCACATCAGATTGCTGCTTATGACTTTCTTCCTGCAGTTTTTCCCTGATCTTGTAAAAAAAGGACACGTTTATATATTACAGACTCCTTTATTCAGGGTTAGAAACAAAAAAGATGTCAGATACTGTTATAGTGAAGAAGAAAGAGTCAGCGCGATTGAAAGTCTTGGACCAAATCCTGAGATTACCAGGTTTAAAGGTCTTGGAGAAATTTCGCCTGATGAATTCAGAAATTTTATTGGAAAAGATATAAGACTCGAAAAGATTAGTCTCAGAAAAGAAGATGTTGTCAAAGAACTACTTGAGTTTTACATGGGGAAGAATACTTCTGAAAGACAAACTTTTATCATCAAGCACTTAGTCACAGACATAGACTAGAAAAATATGAAACAAGCCATATTTCCGGGTACTTTTGATCCATATACGATAGGGCATTATAGTTTGGTCGAAAGAGGTTTAAATCTTTTTGATAAGATTATAATAGCGGTTGGCAGTAATGCCGGCAAGAAAACCATGTTTTCTGTTGAGGAGAGAATGGAAATCATCAAGGCTTGTCATAAAAATGATGACAGGATTGAAGTATGCAAATATGAAGGACTTACAGCAGACTTTGCAAAATCAAAACATACAAATTTTCTTCTCAGAGGTATAAGAAGTATAAATGATTTCGAATACGAGAAAACATTAGCTGACGTCAATCTTAAGATTGCATCTCTTGAAACCTTATTCCTCTTTTCTGAACCACAATACTCATTTATTCAATCAATGGTCGTAAGAGATCTGATAATCCACGGTAATGACCTTGATGGTTTCGTCCATCCTGAATCTGTCGGACTTATCAATAGGTATAAAAAATAAAAATAATATATGAAGAAGCTATTTCTCTGCATTATAACGACTTTCACGATTCTGGTTTCATTATCAGCTCAAAAACAAAGTGAAGCCAACCTGAAAATCGACATGGTTATGTATGCGTTAAAGAATCTGTATGTCGATAATATAGAGGAAAAGAAACTTGCTGATGAAGCGATAAAGGCGATGATAAAAACTCTTGATCCTCATTCTGCATACATGACAGCAGAAGAAATGAATGACCTCAATGAGCCTCTGCAGGGTGGTTTCGAGGGTATCGGCATTTCTTTTAACATGATGAATGACACATTG
Organism: uncultured Bacteroidales bacterium; assembly: GCA_964500535.1. GTDB lineage: Bacteria > Bacteroidota > Bacteroidia > Bacteroidales > UBA1402 > UBA8389. The sequence continues at coordinate 1,138 of CAZCPI010000108.1, read as the reverse complement.
TTTGTTGTCGAAGTCATTTCGGGCGGACCTTCTGAAAAAGCAGGGTTATTGCCGGGTGACAGGATTCTGGAAGTCAACGGCGAGAAAATTGCAGGTGTAAAAATGCCTAACAGTCAGGTTATGAAGCGCCTTAAAGGCCCTAAAGGCACCACTGTAGATCTTGGCATCAAGAGAAGAGGTCGCTCTGACTTGTTATCATATAAGATTATACGTGATAAAATCCCGCTTTACAGCATTGATGCTTCTTTCATGATCGATGATAAAATAGGCTATATTATCCTGAACAGATTTGGAGCAAGCAGTAAGGAGGAATTCAGACAGGCATTTGAATCGCTGAAAAAGCAGGGAATGAAAGATCTCATTCTGGATTTACAGTCAAATGGCGGAGGTCTTATGAGTGCTGCAATCGATCTTGCTGATGAATTTCTGCCTGCCGGTAAAGAGATTGTCTATACCGAAGGTCTTCACAGTCCGAAAATGCAAAACTATTCAACTTCTGAAGGGGTATTTGAAAAGGGCAAGCTCGTTATTTTAATCGACGAATATTCGGCTTCATCAAGCGAAATTCTTGCAGGAGCTATTCAGGATTGGGACAGAGGGCTGATCATCGGTAGAAGAAGTTTCGGTAAAGGTCTGGTTCAAAGACCTATCCCCTTACTTGACGGCTCATACCTTAAACTGACTATTTCAAGATATTATACTCCAAGTGGCAGATTCATACAGAAACCTTACGAAAAGATTGAGGATTACAGTATGGATGTAATCGAAAGATATAATCGTGGCGAAATGATTCATGCTGACAGTATTCATTTCCCTGACTCTTTAAAAACATTTACCCTGGTTAATAAAAGGCCAATATTTGGCGGAGGTGGTATTATGCCCGATGTATTTATACCTGTGGATACTGCCAGATATACATCACTTCACAGGAAGCTATCTTCGATGGGTATAATGAACAAATTCAGTCTCCAGTATGTCGATGAACACCGTAAAGAACTCTTATCAAAATATCCTGATACCAAAGCTTTCATAAAAGGTTTTATAATTGGTGATGAAATTGGTAATAAACTTATTGAACTTGCTAAAAGTGAAAAAGTTGTCCTGACTGAGGATGATCTGAAAACTGACAAGACACTGA
>CAZCPI010000107.1:0-8555 GCA_964500535.1 uncultured Bacteroidales bacterium | reverse complement strand
GGAGCCGTTTTTGATTTAGGAGCAGAGAAATAAACAATACTTTGGTAGTCAATTTCAGGAATATTCAGGTGCGGCCAGGATGGCATTTCAAGAGTCAGCCAGTGGCGGTAGGCTTTCAATCTGAACTCCAGCAACCATTCCGGTTCATTCTTTTTTTGAGAAATATATCTAATTACATCTTCATTCAAACCCGGACCAATGGTATCTGCCTCAATATCTGAAACAAATCCGTATTTATATTCGCCATTGGTTACTTTATCCAATATATTTTCTTCCATCATACTACAATTTTTTGATTACCTGATTTCTCATCAGCATCATGTTTTTTGATAATCAAAGACTTTTTCAAAGATGGGAAAATGCCCGGTGCAAACTTTTCTATCGGTTTATATAATAAAGATGATTCAATCTTATCCTGTCCAATAAAACTTCTGTCCCTGTCTACCATTTCGTACAGGTTAATAACCAGACTCAGTATCAGTAAACCCTTAAAAAGACAGAAAAGCCCTCCGGCAGATCTGTTTACCCAACCCATTGAAATCGCCTTGAAAAAATGGCTCAATACTTTAGCCATTATTACAAAGAAAAGAAAAACAAAGATGAAAGGCAAGAAAAAACTCATTACCTTCAATGAAATTAATGAAATAGAAGAGAAATTAAGAAGGAACTGTGCGGTTACCTCCCTCAAAGAAATACCGGCACAAATACCGGCAATTAAGCCGGCAAAAGTGCCAATTTCTTCAAAGAAACCATTTTTAATGCCGCTTATGATATTGAGAATCAATATGATCCCGAGCACCAAATCAATCCATCCCATTTATTAACCTTTTATTATTCCGTATTTACAGGAACAAATTAATAACAGGAAAAGCAAAAAATATTAAAGGCTCTTGCGAACTTCAATTTCTTCAAAGGATTCTACAACGTCTCCGATTCTAAGATCCTGATATGAAGAAAAACTTAATCCACATTCATAACCCTGATTAACTTCCTTGACCTCTTCCTTAAAACGTTTAAGCGAACTCATTTCACCGGTATAAATCACGATGCCGTCACGAATAAGCCTCAACTTATTACCTCTCTTGACTTTACCTTCCTTGACCATACAACCGGCAACAGTACCGACTTTTGTAATCTTGAATACTTCTCTGATTTCAATGGTAGCTGTAATCTCTTCTTTAATTTCAGGAGACAACATACCTTCCATAGCGGCCTTAACTTCTTCAATCGCATCATATATAATCGAATACAACCTCATGTCAACGCCTTCTTTATCAGCGAGTCTTCTTGCAGCCTGTGAAGGTCTTACCTGGAAGCCGATGATAATAGCATCAGATGCAGAAGCCAAAGTAATATCTGATTCAGAGATAGCACCTACAGCTTTATGTATGACATTAACCTGTATTTCTTCAGTAGAAAGATTAATCAAAGAGTCTGAAAGAGCTTCGATGGAACCGTCAACATCACCTTTGACAATAACATTCAATTCCTTGAAGTTACCCACGGCGATACGTCTTCCGATTTCAGCAAGAGTAAGTATCTTATTAGTCCTCAAACCTTGTTCTCTTTGTAACTGCTCACGTTTGTTTGTTATTTCGCGCGCTTCCTGTTCACTTTCAAGAACATTAAAGTTATCACCGGCCTGAGGAGCTCCGTTCAAACCAAGTATAAGAACAGGTTCTGAAGGTCCGGCTTCGGTAACTCTTTGTCCGCGCTCATTGAACATCGCTTTTACTCTACCATAATTGGTTCCGGCAACTACAATATCACCGATTTTTAAGGTGCCGTTTTGTACAAGTATTGTAGCTATGTAACCACGTCCCTTATCAAGAGAAGATTCGATGACATTACCAATAGCTTTACGATTTGGATTAGCTTTCAAATCTAAAAGTTCTGCTTCCAGTAATACTTTTTCAAGTAATTCTTCAACATTCACACCTTTTTTAGCTGAAATATCCTGAGACTGGTATTTACCACCCCAGTCTTCAACAAGATAATTCATCTGGGCAAGCGTCTGTTTGATCTTTTCAGGATCTGCTCCAGGTTTATCAATCTTGTTTATTGCAAACACCATAGGAACATTTGCTGCTGAAGCATGATTTATAGCTTCGATAGTCTGAGGCATCACATTATCATCAGCGGCAACTATAATTATGGCTAAGTCGGTTACCTTGGCACCACGTGCACGCATAGCTGTAAAAGCTTCATGACCCGGAGTATCCAGGAAAGTAATCTTTCTTCCGTCCGGTAGCTTAACATTGTACGCACCGATATGCTGTGTAATACCTCCGGCCTCACCGGCAATTACGTTTGTATTACGTATATAGTCAAGTAAAGATGTCTTACCATGGTCAACGTGACCCATTACAGTAACAATCGGTGGACGAGGAATAAGATCTTCTTCGGAATCTTCTTCCGTCTGTATTGCTTCCATAACTTCAGCACTCACGTAACTTGTCTTGTAACCAAATTCGTCTGCAACGAAATTGATGGTTTCAGCATCGAGACGCTGATTGATAGACACCATTTGTCCTATACTCATACAGATGGAAATAACCTGAACAACAGGCACATCCATCATGTTTGCCAAATCGTTTACAGTAACGAATTCAGTAATTTTAATAATTCTGCTATCCTGTTCTTCTCTTTCGGCTTCTTCCATCCTCTTTAAAGAACCGGCTTCACGTTTTTCTTTACGATATTTTGTACCTTTCTTTGGTTTGGTGGTAAGCCTTGCCAAAGTCTCCTTTATTTGTTTCGAAACATCTTCACTGCTGATTTCAGTCTTCAAAACAGGTTTTTTAAGCTTTGACTTAAATTCCTGCGTTGCCTGACCCGGACGATGCTGGCCCGGATGCTGACCTTGATTCTGACCGGAAGTATCATTAACTCTTACTTTGCCATCCTTGATCCTGCTGCGTTTTTTCTTCTTCTGATCGGCAAGTGAAGTATTTGACTGAGCCTGACCCGTAGTTTGATTAGGAGTCTGACCAGGATTTATATTTGGCTTGTTGATCTTTTTCTGATCATCAGATGAAGACACCGGCTTTTTAACTTCGCCCGGTTTATTCTGCTGACGGGCAGACTTTTCGCTCTGGAATTTTTCTTCACGTTCTTTACGCTTTTCAGCCTGGGTTTTTTTCTTTGGTCTTGTGGACTGGTTCAACGAATCCAAATCAATGGTTTTGATGACCTTAATATTAGATTCAATCTTATTGTCTCCCAATCTGAAAAGTTCAGGTTCACCACTTTCAGCAGATTCGGTTTCAGGTTCAACAGCCTGGTCTTCTTTTTTTTCTGTAATATTTGGCTTAGGTTTAGCAAAAACTACCTCTTTCTTTTCAGGCTCAGGTACAATCTGAGGTTTTTCTGCTTTTATTTCCTTTTCAACTTTAACTTCTGCTATTTTTTCTATCTTTTCAGGTTCAGGTAACTTTTCCTCTACCACCTTAGGAGCTATCTGCTCAGGTTTTGATTGAGGTTTTGTTTCGGGATTAACAAACTTAACCTCCTCAACCGGCTTCTCAACAGACTTAACTTCAGGTTTTTCTACCGGTTTAACGTCAGGTACGGCTTCCGGTTTAACCTCAGTCTTTATTTCTGACTTAATTTCCGGTTTAATTTCAGGCATAGCCTCTGGTTTAACTTCAGGTTTGGTTTCAACCACTTTTTGTTCAACCACTTTTTTATCCTCTTCCTGTTTTGGAGCAGCCGGCTTTGGCCTTTTATTCAAGGCATCAAGATCAATGCTTCCTACAAGCTTAATATGAGGTTTGTTCTCGGTAGGTTCCGGAGTAACTGTTTCAGAATCAACTTTCTTAGGCTCTTCCGGCTTTGCAACGGTTTCAACCTTTGGCTCTTCATTTTTAACAGGAGTTTCAACAACTTTCTGCTTATCGCGGCTAATGCGTTCCTGTACAAGACGTTCAGCCTCTTGTTTAAGATTCATATCCTGGCTGAATTCCCTTACAAGCATCTCATATTCTTCTTCTGTGATTCTTGCATTAGGATTATTCTCAACCGTATGACCTTTTTTCTGGAGAAAACCAACTAATGTGGTGATTCCTACGTTTAAATCCCTGGTTACCTTATTTAATCTGATAGACATAAATTGGTTTTAAAATTTTTTTAAATATTCAGACGTGGTCAAACCGACTATACCCGTCTCAATCCTCAAATTCGTATTTCAGTATTGAAATAACTTCATCAACAGTGCTTTCCTCCAAATCAGCCTTTTCAATCAGGACTTCACGAGGCAGAGCAAGTACATTACGGGCAGTATCACATCCGATCTTCTTAAGTGCATCAATAACCCATTCATCAATTTCATCCTTAAATTCATCCAGATAAATATCATCATCTTCGAGTTCATCAGTTTCGCGGAATACATCAATTGTATATCCTGTCAGCATTGATGCCAGCTTAATATTCATACCACCTTTACCGATTGCAAGTGAAACCTCCTCAGGTTTAAGGAAAACTTCTGCCTTTTTGTTGGTTTCATCCAGTCTTATTGATGAAATTTTAGCCGGACTTAAAGATCTTTGGATAAACAGATTTATGTTTGCGGTATAATTGATAACGTCAATATTTTCGTTTCTGAGCTCCCTTACTATTCCATGAATACGGGCACCTTTTACGCCGACACATGCTCCTACAGGATCAATTCTTTCATCATACGACTCAACAGCTACTTTTGCTCTCTCACCCGGGATTCTGGCAACTTTACGAATAAGTATCAGACCTTCGTGAATTTCCGGAACTTCCAGTTCGAAAAGCCTTTCGAGGAATACAGGAGATGTCCTTGACAATATAATCTTAGGGTTGTTGCTCTTGTTTTCAACTCTTTCCACAACAGCCCTGATGCTTTCGCCTTTACGGAAAAAGTCAGAAGGTATCTGCTCCTGTTTTGGCAAAAGCATTTCATTGCCTTCATCGTCGAGCAATAAAATTTCTTTTTTCCATATCTGGTAAACTTCAGCGCTTACGATTTGTCCGATCTTTTCAATAAACTTATTATAAAGACTATCCTTTTGCAATTCAAGTATCTTTGAAGCCAGAGTCTGTCTCAGATTAAGCACAGCCCTTCTGCCAAAATCCTGTAAATGGACTTCATCTGTAACTTCTTCTCCCAATTCGAAGTCGGCATCTATTTTGTGCGCTTCAGTAAGAGTGATTTCCTTGTTTTCATCCTCAATTAAATCATCTTCAACGATCACACGGTTGCGCCATATTTCAAAATCTCCCTTGTCAGGATTAATGATAACATCAAAATTTTCATCAGATCCAAACAACTTGGCCAGAACATTCTTGAAAGACTCTTCGAGAACACTCACCATAGTTGCACGGTCAATATTTTTCAATTCCTTGAATTCTGAGAAAGTATCAATCAAATTGATTGTTTCAACTTTTTTTGCCATTTGTTGATAAATATGAATTGGTATATTTTTAATTCAGTTAGTTCAGTCAAAATGAATCACAGTCTTCACTGATTTTACATCCGGGTATTTAAACATCTTCAGGACCATGGTTTTAACAGGTCTTTTGCTTCCTTCCGGTTTTTCTTTGGTTTCAACCTGCAATCCGAAACCTTCATTATCTGCATTAAGTAGTATTCCTTTTAGTTTTTTACCATCCCTGGTAATAACTTCAACTTCACTGCCTGTGTTAACCTCATATTGCTTTTGCACTTTGAAAGGTTGACCAATGCCAGCTGATCCTACTTCAAGAGAATAATCCTCCACTTCCCTGTCAAACTTTGATTCAATGTGCTTTGACAGGTTTACACAATCTTCAATATCAATATCTGAATCCTCCGATTCAAACTCAATATTAATGTCGTTATCTTTACTAATGGACAGGTCAACCAAAAAAAACGAAGTACCTTCCATCCACTCTTCGACAACTTTTTTTACAGCTTCAATATGCATATGCCGTTCTAAAATAAAAAAAATGGGGGAACCATCGCCCCCCTCACTCAGTCATAACGGCCGCAAAGATAATAAGAAACATTTCCAATACAAAAAAATATTAAATAAAAAAATAGCTCCGGCAGTAAACCGGAGCTAAAAATATTTTTAAAAATATGTGAGAAGCTGTTAAAGTTCGCCAGCCTGAGCTTTTTTCAACATGTCTTCATTTGCAGTAATAGCAATTTCAACACGTCTGTTTTGCTGACGACCTGCTTCAGTATCATTTGTAGCAACAGGAGATGATGAACCCATACCCTGAGTTGTTATTCTTGGAGAACCTACACCTGCATTAACGAGAAAAACTTTAACCGCATTAGCACGCCTTTCTGATAAAGGTTGATTAATGGCATCAGTACCTGTATTATCAGTATGGCCGTAAATCATGATATTGGTATCAGGGTAATCAGACAAAGTTTTTGCAAACTTAGTCAAAGCATCTTTTGACGAAGTGTTAAGGTCTGCTTTATTAGTCTGGAAAAGAATGCCTGATTCAAAAGTAACTTTAATACCTTCTCCTATACGTTCAACATCAGCATTCTGGCCTAACTGCGCTTCAAGTTCAGCGGCCTGTTTGTCCATTTTTTTACCGATAAGAGCACCGGTTGTTCCACCTACAGCGGCTCCGGCAATAGCGCCAACAGCCACATTTCCCAATAATTTCCCGACTCCTGCACCAACTGCAGCACCGGCAACAGAGCCTATGGCAGCACCTTTTGTAGTATTATTCAGAGATTTACATCCTGAAAAAACTAAAGCTGAACTCAATATCGCTACTGTAAATAATCTAGAAACTTTCATAAAAATCACTTATTAGTTAATGATATCCATTGATTAAAACCTTTAGCAAATATAGCTGATTTTTTAATAAAAAAGGAAAGACCTGTTGTTTTACAAAAAGATAGTCATCACAATATTCAAGAAATCGCAGAAAATCACTAATTTTGCAACGGAAAATACTTTGTATTTTTTGATAAAAAAGATTGTTTAGCACTAGTTAATAAGAATTATATGAACAAAAAAGTAATGCTTGTCATCCTTGACGGATGGGGCCTCGGCAAACATAATAAAGCTGACGTCATTTTTAATACTCCCACCCCATACTGGGATTCATTGTTAAAGAAATATCCGAATTCACAACTTCAGGCTTCAGGTGAAAACGTAGGATTACCTGATGGTCAAATGGGTAATTCAGAAGTAGGTCACCTCAACATAGGTGCCGGAAGAGTTGTTTATCAGGATCTTGTAAAGATAAATACAGCGTGTCGTAACAACAGCATCCTTGAAAATCCGGAAATAGTCAGGGCATATTCTTATGCAAAAGAAACCGGAAAGAAAATACATTTCCTTGGATTGGTTTCTGACGGAGGAGTTCACAGCTCACTTGACCACCTTTTTAAACTGATCGAAATATCAAAAGAATACGGTATCGAAAAATCTTTTGTCCATTGTTTCATGGACGGTCGTGATACTGACCCGAGAAGTGGTAAAGGTTTCATCGAAAGCCTTGAGGCTCATCTTGCTAAAAATACCGGTGCCATCGCTTCAATTATCGGTCGCTACTACGCTATGGACCGCGATAAAAGATGGGAAAGGGTTTCTCAGGCTTATAATCTGCTGGTTAATGGTATCGGTGATGCTGAAACCGATATGGTTGAAGCTATGCAGAAATCATATGATGCCGGCGTTACAGATGAGTTTATAAAACCGGTTGTCCACGTTGGCAGTGACGGTAAACCTGTTGCAACAATAGAAGAAGGAGATGTTGTAATCTTCTTCAACTACCGTAATGACCGGGCTAAAGAGCTGACAATCGTGCTGACTCAAAAGGATATGCCTGAAGCGGGAATGAAAACAATTCCACTTCAGTACTTTACGATGACCCCGTATGACGATACTTTTAAGGGTCTTCACATTCTTTTCGACAAAGACAATGTACAGAATACTCTTGGTGAAATTGTTTCAAAAGAAGGGCTTCACCAGCTTCGTATTGCTGAAACCGAAAAATATGCGCATGTTACTTTCTTCTTTTCAGGTGGCCGTGAAAGCAAATTTGAAAATGAAGACCGTATACTGATACCTTCACCAAAAGTAGCTACATACGATTTGAAACCTGAAATGAGCGCATTTGAAGTTGCTGATGCTCTTACTGAAGCCATCCAAACTGAAAAATACGAATATATAACCGTCAACTTTGCAAATGGCGACATGGTAGGTCACACCGGAGTTTACGAAGCAATCGAAAAAGCTGTCAGGACTGTTGACACATGTCTTGAAAAAGTAATTGAAACCGGTAAGGCACACGGCTATGAAATGATAATCATCGCTGACCACGGTAATGCAGACAACGCTCTCAACGAAGACGGCTCAGTAAATACAGCCCATTCATTGAATCCGGTTCCTTTTGTTTTCGTTAGCGAAAGCAACACAACAGCCAAACTTTCTGACGGCATCCTTGCCGATGTTGCTCCGTCTATCTGCAAACTGTTAGGCATCAACCAACCTGCCGACATGACAGGTCGTTGCCTGATTAACTGATAAAAACTTTTCAAAAAGAGGAATCGCCATACGGCTTTTCCTCTTTTT
>CAZCPI010000106.1:0-8593 GCA_964500535.1 uncultured Bacteroidales bacterium | reverse complement strand
AAGAAGCAATCTGGCTGAAAGCCTTTTTAGCTGAGTCCTTTACTTTAGCAGCACCGATTTTTGCATCTGAAACAGGTGATTCAGACCTGTAGATTCTAAGGAAAACAGAATATTCAGGTTTTGAAGCAGGTATAAAACCAAGACCTGTCCAAACCAGTTCTCTCATATAAGTATTCTTCACACTGCTGAAGCCTTTGTAAAAACCAAGATCTTTAATCTCAGGAAATTCTTTAGCACCGGTTTCAATAATTAATTTTTTCATTGCCTCAACAGTCTTTGCAGAACACATAGCAGGATTAACCACAACAGTGTCTCCGGGCACAAAGACAGGAGCAACTATTTTACCATTGTTAGCAATAGCATTATAAGCAGTCAGCAATTGTAATGATGTGGTTTTACAATAAGAACCTAAAGTAAAAGCATTCAGTTTACTTGTAAAAGAAGGCACACCTCTGAAAACATTACTATCCTGAGGAAGGCCAAAAGACATTTCCGACATCTTAAACTCAAATATATCTACCTGACCCTGAAAAGCAAGCTGAACAGCTTCTATAGCACCAATAAATGATTGATAAGTTATAGCCTGACCAAGTGTGATAACTCCATAACCACCCTTTCCATAAACTTCTTCATCATAGACAGTCCTGCCATTAAGTACCAGCATCCCATCACCGGCATCAACCTGAAAATCCGGACCAACATTCAGTTGCTCCATCGCTGCCATTACAGTTAACGGAATAAAAACCGGACCGGGTTCACCCTTGATATTTGCACTGGAAGCGGGAGCTTCAACAAACTGACCCAGACTTAAATCCTTAATCATTTTTAATTGAGTCTTGATCTCCCCGGTAGTGGTAGACATTACTATGATTTCACCAGAGTCAGCCTGACTATTGGCAAGTTCAGCTGATAAAATTTCCTGAGCCTTCAGTTTTGTGGGCTCATCAATAGTCGTAGAAGAATTTTTGTTGCAGGAAGCAAAAACAAATACTAATACAGATAGTGTCAGAATAATTTTTCTCATGGCATTAATTTTATTTTGAAACTTTTCTCACCTTGCTGTGTTTACGGCTGTATGTAAAATAAATGATGAAACCAATCAACATCCAGCCAATTAAACGCATCCATGTGCCTAAAGGTAAAGAAAGCATTTGAGCTAAACAAACTATTATACCCATTAACGGAACAAACGGCACCCAGGGAGTTTTAAATACCCTTTGAGCATTAGGCTCAGACTTTCTTAATAAAATAATACCGGCACAAACAATTACAAATGCAAGCAAAGTTCCGATCGAAACCATTTCACCCAAAATTCCGATTGGGAACAAACCGGCAAACAATGCACAGAAAGTCCCGGTTAAAATAGTAGCCAGATATGGAGTTTTAAACCTGGGATGGACTTTGGAAAAATTCTTACCCAGCAGACCGTCATTAGCCATGGTAAAAAACACTCTGGTCTGACCGAGAAGTAAAACCAATATTACAGAAGTCAATCCTGCAATTGCACCAAGTTTCACGACAGGAGCCAGCCATCTCAGACTTTCACCGGCCTTGTCAATAGCCAAAGCAATCGGAGCAGGAACATTTAGTTCAGTATAGTTTACAATGCCTGTCATAGTTAGGCTTACAGCTATATAAAGAACAGTACAAATTGCCAATGAAACCAAAATCCCAATAGGGACATCACGTTTTGGATTAACAGCTTCCTGGGCTGTAGTGGATACAGCATCAAAACCAATATAGGCGAAGAATATGACACCAGCCCCGGTCAGGATACCGGAAAAACCAAAATGGCCCCACTTCCCTGTATTCTCGGGAATGAAAGGAGTCCAGTTTGAAATATCAATATGAGAAATCCCGAAACCGATAAAAAGCAGGATAACAACAACCTTAATCAGAACTATCACGTCGTTAAACTTAGCGGATTCCTTTATGCCTATAACAAGTATAGTCGTAATCACTGCAACAATAAATACTGCAGGAAAATTAATCAATGAACCTGTCATATACCAACCATCATGGCCGTAGGCAAAAGGAGCACTTGAAATGGATGCCGGTAGAGTGATCCCAAAATCGTTTAAAAAACTCATCGCATAACCACCCCACCCGACGGCAACTGTTGCCGCACCAAACAGATATTCCAGTATTAGATCCCAACCTATAATCCAGGCGATAAACTCTCCCATCGTGGCATACCCATAAGTGTAAGCACTACCTGAAATCGGTATCATAGATGCAAACTCAGCATAACACAAACCAGCAAAGGCACAACCTACTGCAGACAAAATCAATGATATAACCAAAGCAGGTCCCGAATAATTTGCAGCAGCGGTACCTGTCAGAACAAATATCCCGGCACCTACGACCGCACCTATTCCTAACAAAACAAGATTCCAGGCAGTGAGATGCCTCCTTAATCCATGTTCATTACTCTCTGATTCCGCGATAAGTTGAGATAAAGGTTTCCTTATAAAAAGACCTGAAATTTTAGGCTTAGATATTTCCATTGTTTACAAAAGCATTATTAAAAGCCCGAAAATAATCATTAATGTTATAAAATCACATACAATAATAACATTTTGAAAAAAATAATCTTCTTTTGTTCACAACGGGAAAAACAGTAATTTTGAAGTTAATCTACATTACCAGGATGGAAACATTTCTTCAACAGACAGCTAATGACTTATACCGGAAATTTGGCGAAGACCTTACTAAAGTTGCCGTGGTTTTCCCAAACAACAGGGCAAAGCTATTTTTCAGCGAACATCTGTATAAAGCCGCAGGCAAACCAGTCTGGACTCCCGGTTTCATAGCTATCAGTGATCTTTTTAAAGAACAAAGCACTCTTAAAGTTGCTGATGCAATTACCCTGAACGGCATTTTATATAAAGAATACATCAGGTTTAGCAACAATAAAGAAGAAACCTTTGACGAATTTTATCCGTGGGGAGAAATTTTGCTAGGTGATTTTGATGATACAGATAAAAATCTTGCTGATGCTAAACAGCTTTTCTGCAACATAAAAGATCAGGCACGCTACACGGATACTCTGGAGCACCTTACTGAAGAACAGGTTTCGTCGATAAGAATGTTTTTCAAGAACTTCAAACCTGACCGCAAGACAGAACTCAAACAAAGATTCATTGACAACTGGAATATCCTTTCTGACGTTTATGAAAGTTTCAGAAAAACTCTTGAGGATTCCGGGTTGGCTTATGAAGGCATGATTTACAGAAAAGTCATCGAGAAGATTAAAGCCAAAGGAGTCTCAGGTTTTAATTTCGAAAAATACGTTTTTGTCGGTTTCAACTTTTTAAGTAATAGTGAAACCATGCTTTTCAAGTACCTTAAAGATTCGGGAAAGGCATTATTCTATTGGGATTATGATAAATATTATCTGAACAACCCGAGACATGAAGCAGGAAGATTTATAAGACAAAATCTTGAGCTTTTCGGTAATGAAACCGGTAAAACTGCTCCTGCAAATTTCGAAAATAAGCCTAAGAATATCAGGTTTATATCATCTTCCACGGAAAATGCTCAGGCAAGATACCTGCCGGAATGGATAAATGAGCTAAAGGCAAAATACGGCAAAGACTTTAATCCGGGAGAAACAGCAATAGTGCTTTGTAACGAGAACCTGTTATTGCCTGTTCTTCACAGCATTCCAGATGAAATAACCGAGCTTAATGTGACGATGGGATTTCCTATGTCACAAACTCCTGTATTCAATCTTTTAAACGAAATAGCCGCCTTACATTCTGAAGGATTCAAAACCGGCAAAGAAGAAAAATTCAATTACAGATATGTATTACCTGTTTTACAGCACCCGTTCATCAGGCAGATATCATTTGAAGCCGAAAACATTGAGAAACAGTTGAGGAGGACAAATACCTTCATGCCCCGTGCTGTTGATCTGCAAGCAGACGAATACCTCAAACTAATTTTCACGCCAACCGAAGATTCAGTACAGCTTTCTGAAATGATGCTCGAATTGCTGAAAAAGCTTGCCACGGAAAACTCATTCGAAAACGAAGAAGGAAACGGAAATCAGGGAAACGACAATGAAATTTTTGTAGAAGACTATACCGACTTCGACCCGATGTATTCTGAAGCAATATTCAGATGCTTTACTTCTGTAAACCGGCTAAGCGATCAGATCAAACAAGGTGTAATTGAAGTCAACAAAACCACATTCAGGAAATTGTTGCTTAAAATCCTGACATCAATATCAATACCATTTTCGGGGGAACCTGTTTGCGGCCTTCAGATAATGGGTATGCTTGAAACCAGAAATCTTGATTTCAAAAATGTAATGATGCTTTCTGTAAACGAAGGAATGATTCCTAAAAGCAATTCTGACATTTCATTTATACCGTACAACCTCAGAAAAGGTTTCTCACTGACAACATCAGAATACAAGGATTCTATTTTCGCGTATTATTTTTACAGGATTCTACAAAGAGCTGAAAATATCTGTCTGGTTTACAATACAGCCACAGAAGGCATTAACAGAGGAGAAATGAGCAGGTTCATGTTGCAGCTGCTTGTCGAATCCGGACATCCGACCGAGCATTTTAACCTTGATTCCGGCATCGAACTCAGCAAATCAAGGGTTCTGTCGATAAACAAATCAGATACAATCATTGGTACTCTTAATCAAAAATACGACAGAAACCTTTCGGTTAATGCTAAAACACTTTCGCCAACAGCCTTAAACTCTTTTCTTGATTGCTCTTTGCGTTTTTATCTCAGATATATTGCTGATTTGAAAGTGCCTGACGAAATATCTGAAGAAATTGACGGGGCATTATTCGGAAACATCTTCCACCACTCCGCACAATATATATTCACGAAAATCCTGTTGGATAAAAACAAAATTACTTACGACAAGAATGATGCAGACCGGTTCATTGAAAGTTATGATTTAAATAAAGCATTGGAAACCGGCAGCATATCCGGTCAGATTGAAGCCAAAGACCTTGACGAATGGTTGAAAAATAGTAATCAGATAGAAAGTATTGTTAACCAATTCTTTAAAAAGGATTTTTTCAGGATAGAAGAGCACAAACCTATACCGGAATTAAACGGAGAGCAGCTTATTATAAAGAAAATTATTACCGGTTTCATTAAGTCCCTGCTCAAATACGACAAAGACAGAACACCATTCAGCATCTTTTCACTGGAAAAGAATTTCAGCGAAACTCTTAATATTGAAACCGACTCAGGAAAGGTTAGTTTATCTGTTGGCGGTATAATTGACAGGATTGACCTGAAGGACGGTAATCTGATGGTCATTGATTATAAAACCGGAGGATCAGCTACATCACCAAATTCAGTTGAAGATATCTTTATTTCAGACAAGAAAAGGGCATCTCATATATTTCAGATTTTGCTTTATTGCTTAATACTTCAGAAGAAATATCCTGAAAAAGTCATTACGCCAAACATTTTGTACATGAATATGGCTGAAAGTGACAAGTTTGATCCATTTATTAAAATCGGACTTTCAAAAAACAAGATAATGATTAACGAATTCTCAGGTATATCAGGCGATTTTTATGAATTATTAAACTCTTCTCTCAAAAATCTGTTTAATAATGAAATACCTTTTCTGCAGACCGATGTGACCGAAAGATGCGAATGGTGTGATTACAAAAATATTTGCAGGAGGGTCAAAGATTGAATACATTTGTATGAATTAGTAATTTCTGAAACTTCTTCAATTAAACCTTGTTTCAGATTAAACTCTAAAATTTTATGACTATGAAGAAATTATTTACAACCCTTGTTTTGGCTTTTGCTTTATTTTCAACAGTGAGTGCTCAGGAACAGGCCATTGGTCTTCGTTTAGGTGGCGGATCCTCGTATGACGGTGAAATCTCTTATCAAAAAATGTTGAGTGGCAGTAACAGACTGGAATTGGATCTGGGCTTTATTAATAATGCAGCTCACGGTAGCGGAGTAGCACTTACCGGCATTTACCAATGGACGTGGGAACTTAATGACCTTACAGAAGGTTTCGGTTGGTTTGCAGGTGTTGGTGGAGGACTGCGTATATTTGACGGTTTCGGACTTGGTCTGAACGGACAAATCGGTATTGAATACAAAATCCCTGAAGTACCTCTCCAATTGACTCTTGACACTCGTCCTGGTTTCTATTTTGGTAATGCGCATGGATTTTTCCCCGGTGCTGCCCTTGGCGTAAGATATACTTTTTAAATAAAAATATACATTGCGGCCTCTTTCCTTAAAAATACATTCGGAAAGAGGCTTTTTTATATAAATATGACATTTACAGGATTACTTATCGGAATGGCAACATTCATTATTATCGGATTATTTCACCCATTAGTCATTTGGGCCGAGTATCATTTTGGTGTTAAATTCTGGTATATATTCCTGGTTTCAGGCATTATGACTATTACTATCTCACTTTTTGTAAGAAACCTGATAATATCAAGCTTGTTAGGAGTTTTTGGTTTCTCTTGTCTTTGGTCGATAAAAGAAATTTTCGAGCAGGTTAAAAGAGTGGAACAGGGACGTTTTCCGAGAAATCCCAAGAAGCAGATAAAAGAAAATAAAAAGATTGAGAGATGAAAAGCGGTAATTTATCTGAAAAAATTAAATCCATTAGGATAGAGGATTACAAATACGAATTGAAGGACGAAAGGATTGCAAAATTTCCTGTGGTCCCACGGGATTCTTCCAAACTGCTCCTGTATGAAAATGGACAGATAAGTGAAACCATTTTCAGGAACCTGCCTGATTATCTGGAAAATGGAAGCCTTCTTGTATATAACAATACCAAAGTCATACATGCGAGACTGATTTTTTTCAAGGAAACGGGAGCAAAAATTGAAATTTTCTGCCTTGAACCCATCTCCCCTGCCGACTATGCTCAAAACTTTCAATCACAACAAAGCTGCGAATGGTTATGTCTTGTCGGAAACCTGAAAAAGTGGAAAACCGGCTCGCTCGAGCGCACTCTGGAAGTTGAAGGGAAAAAGGTTTCATTCAGCGCAGAACTTGTCGAAACCATAGAAAAAGCCCATAAGATAAAGTTCAGATGGTCAACTGAAAATGCTGATGATAAGATTCTGTTTTCAGACCTTATTGAAACCGCCGGTCAATTACCAATACCTCCATATCTCAACCGCGATACAGTTGAATCCGATGAGGTCACCTACCAGACTGTATTCAGTAAAATTGAAGGTTCTGTTGCTGCCCCAACGGCAGGGCTTCACTTTACTGATGAAGTACTTGATGCGATAGATAAAAAAGGAATCATAAGAAGCGAAGTCACTCTTCACGTTGGTGCAGGCACATTTCAACCGGTTATGTCTCAGCAAATGCTGGGTCATACCATGCACAGCGAGTTTATTTCAGTTGACAGAGATTTTCTAAACCTGCTAGTAACTAAACTCGGACGCGTTACAGCCGTAGGCACAACTTCTGTCCGCACGCTTGAAAGTCTCTACTGGTTTGGCTATAAGATGATTACTTCTAAGGAAAGCAACCCTGAAGAATGGACACTCGACCAATGGTTTGCTTATGAGCAAATGTCTGATGATCAAAAGCATAACGCAGTCATTGAAATAAGCGCCAGCGATGCTCTGAATGCTATCATAGACTATCTTGACGCGAATCAATCAGACACATTTACAGCCTCAACAAGATTACTGATTGCTCCTGGCTACGTGTTTCATGTTGTTGATACGATGATTACAAATTTCCATCAGCCCAAAAGCACATTGCTTCTTTTGGTTTCAGCATTTGTAGGAGATAAAAAATGGAAAGACATTTACTCGTACGCCCTCGATCACGACTTCAGATTTTTAAGTTACGGTGACAGCTCTTTGCTGAAACCATGAAATAATTTGTAAGCCTGGCCGGCTTTGCAGTGCTAAAGCAACACAAAGTATTCCGACCAATTCTGAAGCTTAATTAAGATCGCAAAAAGCGATAACCGATATTTACTTTGATTTTTCCCACCAAATCCAGTATATTGATGAAGAGTGCAAGAACTACAGGTTAATCCTTAATAGCAGAAAACCTGTAAATCGTCCTTGACTTAAATTTTTTACCGGGCGCGAGTACAGTTGAGGGAAATCCGGGTTGGTTAGGACTATCAGGAAAATGCTGAGTTTCAAGAGCAAATCCCCCTCTTGGATTCGTGTAAGCATTGCCACCTGACAGCGAACGTTTCCACATCATACCATTACCCGAATAAAACTGCAATCCCGGTTCGTCAGTAATAACATCCAGCTTGCGACCTGACACAGAATCAAAAACAGTAGCATTTATCTTTTTGCCTTTATCCAGCACATAATTGTGATCATACCCATCAAAAATCTCATTATTAAAGGTTTCACCGATTTTATAATAAGAAATTTAAAATGGAAAACAGAAGAAAAAAACCCTTATTTTTAAGACCTGGATGGTATAGAATGATGAGGGTCGGTAAAACATTGAAGAGAAAAAGAAAGTGGAGACATGCCAAGGGCGGAGATAGTAAAGTAAGATTGAAGGAAAGAGGATATGCTGCTAGACCGACAATAGGCTGGGGCTCAGACAAGAAGATTAGGGATAA
>CAZCPI010000105.1:4125-8627 GCA_964500535.1 uncultured Bacteroidales bacterium | reverse complement strand
CGACCAACAAGCTCAATGAGTACATGTTACCGATAATCGAGAAGACTCCGCCTCCTGCCACAAAGGGTAAATATATCAAAATCAAATACATTACCCAGCTGCAGGGACCATACGTGCCGACATTCATATTTTTTGCAAATCTGCCTCAATATGTCAAAGAACCTTACAAAAGATTCCTTGAAAACAAGATTCGTGAAAACTGGGATTTTACGGGAACCCCAATACAGGTATTTATAAGGCAGAAGTGATAAAAAAATACTGATTTATAATATAAAATAACAATCTTTAACCAAATATATTCAAATAAATCGTTGTAAATCTGATAATTATTGTTATATTTGTAACGAGGACAAAATACATTTTGTCTGGTTATTCAATAAGTAGGGTAAAAAGTTTAAGGTTGTTTGAAATCGAGCATTTATTCAAAGTCAGAGATTTCTATTTCACATCATCTCTTTCCAAAATCAGCAGCATTTGGAAAGAGATGTTTTTTTTAGGCTAAATCGCTAAAATGAATAATTTTGCATAAGATTCCGGAGCGTAAAAGTCAAGCGATTTACTGTGGAGGCAGCGCAAATTTTTTTAGACCTCTACGGAATCGATAATAGTCCGCCACATTATGTGGAGCTATAATATAATTTAAAACAATTAAGTGATTTAAAAATTGGAACGAATAGTAATAGGATTGTCAGGAGGCGTTGATTCGAGCGTTGCAGCATATCTGCTCAAGCAACAGGGATATGAAGTCGTCGGCATATATATGATAAACTGGAAAGAAACCACGGGCACGCTATCGGGCGAATGTCCCTGGGAAGATGACGTGCTCGTGGCTGAACTGGTTGCAAGAAAACTTGACATAGAGTTTCATTCAGTAGATTTGAGCGACCAGTACAGAGAGAGAGTCGTGGACTATATGTTCAGCGAATACTCAAAAGGACGTACTCCAAACCCCGATGTGCTCTGCAACCGCGAGATAAAGTTTGACGTATTCATGGATGCAGCCCGCAAATACGGAGCCGATAAGGTTGCCACAGGACATTATTGCCGCAGAGATACCATAAACGCAGGAGGTCAAGATATTCACAGACTACTTGCGGGCACAGACCATAACAAAGACCAGTCATATTTCCTTTGCCAGCTCAGTCAGGAACAACTTGCCAAAGCTGTCTTCCCGATAGGTGACATTGAGAAACCGGAAGTCCGCAGGATTGCTACAGAACTCGGTCTGGCAACAGCACAAAAAAAAGATTCACAGGGTATATGCTTCGTAGGCAAGGTCGATTTACCTGTTTTCCTGCAGCAGAAACTCGAGAAGAAAACCGGAAAAGTGATTGAGATACCCTCAGATCTTAAAGCATACAGCAGGATGATTCCTGACAATTTGGCTGATGCACTCAGAAAGCAGTCAAAACCATACTATTACCGCATTAAAGATGGCAGGACAGTGGGCGAACATCAGGGAGCCTGGTTCTATACAGTCGGCCAACGCAAAGGTCTGGGCATAGGAGGCTATGAAAAACCTCTGTTTGTACTTGGTACAGACACTGTAAACAATCTTATATTTGTCGGAGAAGGAGACGATCACCCCGGTTTGTATCGTAAAACCATCAGAATCAGCCACGAAGAGACTCACTGGATACGGCAGGACAAGATGCTTGCATTAGGCGAA
Organism: uncultured Bacteroidales bacterium; assembly: GCA_964500535.1. Classification (GTDB taxonomy): domain Bacteria; phylum Bacteroidota; class Bacteroidia; order Bacteroidales; family UBA1402; genus UBA8389. Next base: position 6,958 of record CAZCPI010000105.1, on the reverse strand, counting down.
AAGGCTGAATATCAGGTAAGAATACGTTACCGTCAGCCTTTACAAAAAGCGACGTTATATAAACTTGACGACGGGCTTTATATAGACTTTGAGAAACCTCAACAAAGCGTTACCGCAGGACAGTTTGCCGCGTGGTATGACAAAGACGAAGTAGTAGGCTCAGGCCCTATAAGCGAGTAAAATAAATGGCACGAAATTTGACCTTTAAATAATGTGGCAGTCATAATCTGCCCGGATTACCACTAAAAAACCATATGAAGAAGACCATTATCACGTTTTTCATGTTGACAGTAGTTGGATTGACAGCTGCGGTTTCACAGAACTATAATACATGGACTGTAGAGACTGTACCCAACACGAAGCTCAACGACTCACGGATTTATGTTTCTGACCCTGACAACCTGATTGACGATGCTTCCGAGCAGGAAATCAACAGCATTCTCGGACAAGCCGAAGCACAAAGCAGTGCTGAAGTATTTGTGGTGGCATTAGGCTCAGTAGGTGATGTTTACATCAAGGACTTTGCAACTTCCCTGTTTAACAAATGGGGCATAGGCAAGAAGTCCAAAGACAACGGATTACTTATTCTGATGGTCGAAGATGTAGGCAAGATTTCGTTTGAAACCGGCTATGGCATGGAAGGAGTATTTCCCGATGCTATCTGCATGAGAATTATCAATAATGACATGATTCCTGTCATGAAGACCGGTAATTTAGGTCAAGGTATGCTGAGCGGTGTTCAAGCCGTTAAGAAGATTATCGATGACCCTAAGGTTTCACAGGAAATCATGGCAGACATGCAAAAAGAGCAGGAACTGGCTCAGCAATCTGAAACCAGAAACCTGATGATGGTACTTTACGCCTATCTGGCAATATCAATACTGATACTCGTGGTTTCGGCCAGGAGTGCAGGCAAGGCATCAAAACTGCCTGATCCATACGAAGCATACAAGAAAATGTCTTCAGCAAAAGGTCCTTACCTTGTGCTTACAGTGATATTCCCGCTGACGATGATATTCTTCATTTTATGGTATAACGGCAAAATGAGAAGTCTCAGGAGACGACCACGCATATGTCCGACTTGTCAGAAACCAATGAAGCTGATGAAAGAAAGTCAGGAAGATGCTTATCTTACCCCCGGGCAGCAATCAGAAGAAATGGTTGGATCCATCGATTACGATGTCTGGGTTTGCATGGACTGCAGCGAAAGAAGCATAGTCTCTTACGGCAAGGAATTCACCAAATACAAGACTTGTCCTCATTGCGGATACAAGACATACGCTTTGTCAAGCGACAGAATACTTCTGGCACCTACTCCTATCAGTCAGGGAGAAGGAGAGAAGACATATCGCTGCAGCAACTGTGACCACATTGTGCGTAAAAGCTACATAATACCGATGATTATCCTTGCTGCTGCCGGAGGCAGAAGAGGAGGCGGCTTCGGTGGAGGTGGTTTTGGCGGCGGAGGCTTCGGAGGTGGCTTTGGCGGCGGAATGTCCGGTGGCGGTGGAGCAACCGGCGGCTGGAAATAAAGATATACGTGATGAACTAATCGGGTTTTTTACAGAGTTTATAGATTCAGCTCTGATAAATGCGATTTTAGCATCCGGGAAAATAATGATTATAACGATAACTAATAAAAACCAAACAAAACGAAAATGAAACGAGCATGCTTAGACAAAACTTCCAGGTAATTATAAGTTTTGGCATGCGGCGTTCCATACGACCTTAGTGTAAATAAATTAAAAATTAACGTATGAAAAAAGGAATGATTGCGCTTCTCGTTGCATTAGGAGCGTTGGTACTTATCTTCTTATGGGGAATGGGACAATACAACGGAATGGTTACGGCAGAAGAGAACCTTTCCAAATCATGGGCAAATGTTGAAAGCCAGTATCAGCGCAGAGCTGACCTGATCCCAAATCTGGTTTCGACCGTAAAAGGTTACGCCAAACACGAGGAAGGCACACTGACAGCAGTAGTTGAAGCCCGTGCTAAAGCAACTCAGACAGTGATTGATCCTACTAATCTGACACCTGAGACTCTTTCAAAATATCAGGCTGCTCAGTCAGAAGTAAGCTCAGCATTGGGAAGACTTCTCGTTACAGTCGAGAAATATCCTGACCTGAAGGCTAATCAAAACTTCCTGGAACTGCAGGCACAGCTTGAAGGTACCGAAAACCGCATCAGCGTTGAGCGTCAGAGATTTAATACAGATGCTCAGGGTTTCAACACTATGATCAGGAAGTTCCCGAAAAATATCATTGCAGGAATGTTCGGATTTGAGAAAAAAGCTTATTTTCAGGCTGAAGCCGGTTCAGAAAAAGCTCCAAAAGTCGAATTCTAAGTCAAAATCGCTACCCGGTGAAGCAAAATATTGCCTGCCGGGTTTGCCTTTTATATAATAAACAAGGCAAATACTGGTTCAAAGGGTTTTGCCAATAAGATTAAAATACGGGCGACTCAGTTGCAGGGTTTGATTATCTGACGAGTATTGCCTTAAATAAAATTTACGAAATATGTTTTCAGGAATAGTTGAAGAAGCAGCGGTCGTGACCGGCATCAGACAGGAAGAAGGAAATGTGCATCTCACATTGAAGTGCTCCTTTACCTCCGAGCTTAAGATAGACCAGAGCGTATCCCACAACGGCGTTTGTCTGACAGTGGTGAGCATCGACGGCGATGAATACACGGTTACTGCAATTCAGGAGACACTCAACCGCTCTAATCTGGGACTGCTCAAAATAGGTGATAAAGTCAATCTCGAGCGTAGCATGCCTATGAACGGACGCCTTGACGGGCACATTGTGCAGGGACATGTCGATCAGACAGC
>CAZCPI010000105.1:0-4025 GCA_964500535.1 uncultured Bacteroidales bacterium | reverse complement strand
ATGGGTAGAATACTGGCGATAGACTACGGACGCAAGCGTACAGGTCTGGCCGTAACGGACATACTGAAAATTACACCGGGTGCTTTGGACACTGTTCCAAGCCACCTGGTGCTTCAGTTTATTGCAGATTATTGCGCCAAAGAGCCTGTGGACCTGATTTTGCTGGGATATCCCAAACAAATGAACAACGAGCCATCAGAGTCGATGAAGTACATCGAGCCCTTTCACAGATTACTGATTAAGCGACTGCCTGACATCCCTGTCGAGTTTGTAGATGAGCGGTTTACTTCAGTGCTGGCGCATAAAGCCATGCTTGACGGAGGCCTGGGCCGAAAAGACAGACAAAATAAAGCCCTCGTTGACAAAACCGCCGCCGTCATCATCCTCCAGTCCTACATGGATTCAAACAGGTTTAATCAAAACTATTAATACCTGTTAAAACAATCCATTTGTCGTTAAATTTAGATTCATTCAAATAAAATGAATAAATTTGTATATTAAATATATTTATTAAAAAATGCTTTTACCGATTTATCTTTACGGACAGAATGTCCTTCGCAAACAGACCGAAGACATCACAACCGAATACAAAGGCCTCACGGAGCTTGTGGCAAATATGTTTGAGACAATGTCAAATGCCGAAGGAGTAGGTCTTGCCGCCCCTCAGGTCGGTTTATCAATAAGACTTTTTGTTATTGATTTGACACCACTTGCAAACGACAACCCAAAATATACAGATTACAAAAAAGTATTCATCAATCCCAGAATAGTCGAGTTTTCGGATGACACCTGCGTTATGGAAGAAGGATGCCTGAGCGTGCCCGACATACATGAGAATGTAACCCGCAGCAATAAAATCCGCATCTCATACAGAGATGAAAACTTCATACAGCACGAAGATACATTCGAAGACTATGAAGCCAGAGTTATCCAGCACGAATACGACCATTTAGAAGGTAAGGTGTTTACAGACAGGATTTCGCCTATCCGCAAACAGTTGGTTAAATCAAAACTTACCGGCATCCTCAAAGGCAAAATAATCCCCAACTACAGATACCGTTAATTAAGGTAATAAAGACGACTCCTGCGAGTGCCGGAGCACATTAAGACCCAGACTGATGAAGATTTCCCGAAAACTATTTCCTTTGATTTTACTGCTTATGCTTCAGGCACAGGCGGTGCTCAATCCAGCCAAAGCCCAGATTAATACAGAGAGGATGATGGCAATAGGAAGGAATGCATTGTATTTTGAGGATTACGTGCTCTCAATCCAATATTTCAATCAGGTCATCGGGGCGAAACCTTACCTGGCAGAACCCTGGTTCTTTCGTTCAGTCGCCAAATTATATCTAGAAGATTACAAAGGCTCGGAAGAGGACTGTACAGAAGCACTCAAACGAAATAGTTTTATGGTGAGGGGATATATGTGCCGCAGCTATGCCAGGATGAACCTCAAAAACTATAAAGGAGCCATCGAAGACTGCGAAAAAGGACTTGAGTTTGATACAGACAATAAAGTCTTCATGCAAAACAGGGCTATAGCATACCTCAGCCTTAAGGACTATCCTGAAACCAAAAAATATCTTGCAGAATACATTAACAAATACTCAGGAGAAGTCACAGGCTACATGATAAGCGGCCAGCTGAAAATCGAAACAGGCGACACACTTGCAGCAGTCGAAGATTTCAGCCGGGCAATCTCGATAGACAGATATTTTGCGCCTGCACGCTCGGGCAGAGCATACGCATATCTGCTGCTCGAAAAATACAGCAATGCAATACCCGATCTCGACGAAGCCATCAGGCTTGAGCCTGAAGTGCCGAGCTATTATATCAACCGCGGACTTGCCAGATACAACGTAAACAACCTCAGAGGCACTCTCGATGACTTCGACAGAGTAATCACACTTGACCCGAATAACGAGCTTGCATATTTCAACAGAGGTATAATTCGCCAGCAGGTCGGAGACCTTAACAGGGCAATAGAAGACTTTGATAAAGTAATATATCTTGACCCACAGCATTTTACAGCCATTTATAACCGTGGTTTGCTCAGAGGACAAACAGGAGATTACAGAGGAGCCATCTCTGATTTAAATAAAATCATTGCCGAATACCCCAATTTCACGCCTGCGATATACCAGCGCTCTGATATGAAAAAGAAGATGGGCGACCTGAAGGGAGCAGACAGAGATTACTTCGCAGCCTGGAATCAGGAGACCAAACTCAAGGCTGAGCGTGAAGCCCGTAAGCGCAATCCACAGAAATACGCAGCGGCAGACAGCATCAGGGATGCCGAAAGGGAGAAAAAACGCAATATGGACAGGTATAACAAGGTCATAATTGCAGAAAACGACGATACAAAAAAGAGCAAGTACGACAATCCTATGCGGGGACGTGTTCAGGACAGGAATGTTGAAGTCGAGATGGTTGACATATTCACCCTGACATTTTACGAACAATCCAGCCCCGGACCAGCACGCAAGCCGATGGATTATAACCATTATCTGGGCCAACTTGCACAATCAGGCCTGAAGGATTACCAGAAACTGCTGATTACCAACACTGAGGTAGCTCTTAACGACGATCAGGCTAACTATCATTTCCGCATGATAGACGACCTTTCGAGCCGGATAAGCAATACTCTTGGTGCGACCGTAAGTACATCAAATAATACGAATAAAGAAAACTCCGCGGATGTAAGAGCAATCGATGCATCAGTGCAATTCTTCGCCCGCGGACTTAACTTCGCGCTGGTTCAGGACCTTTCCTCATCACTGGACGATATCAACAAGTCGCTGGACTACAATGATAAATTTGCTCTGGCATATTTCGAAAGAGCCAATATCCGCTACAGGAAAATAAAGTTTGAATACAACGAGAAACTTGCGGAAGAAGAATCATTCAAAAAGTCGAATGCTGAATACAATTCACAGAGGAAAACCATAAACCCTTTCAGCAAGTCAGCATCCAACCTTTCCATTGGCGAGAGTGCATTCGGCAGCGATTACGAGCTTGTGATGAGAGATTACGATAAAGTTATTGAGCTTGATCCGAAGTTTATATACGCGTGGTTCAACAGAGGTTGCATCCGCAGCATGCAGCGGGATTACCGCAATGCACTGATAGATTTTACAAAATCAATAGAGTTAAATCCTGATTTTGCCGATGCATGGTTCAACCGCGGCATAACCCAGATTTACCTCGGTGACCGTGAGCACGGCATTGCAGACCTTCGCATGGCAGGTCAGCTCGGCATGTATAAGGCTTATAATCTTATCAAACGATTTGAAAGTCAATAAAAATACTGATCTGCAGAGAAAGAAGTTGTTCCGGGACTGAAACCACCCCTGTTTCATAATAAGGTTCCGGAAATGAAGATGGTGTCTCAGAGTATTGAGACACCATCTTAAAAAACGAAGCTTTATGCTTCAAATAAAGGGTGGAGTAAAATTTAATGCTAAACCTGCCGGTCATAAGAACGCAGTTTCACATTAAAGCGGAGAATTGAATTTCGATGAGCAATTTCCTGCTGTTCTACGGCAGGTATTTTCAATTTATTGAGCAACTTTCTTGTCGTAAACTCTGGTTTCAGTCATATCACCAAAAGAAGATGAAGCACTTGACTCGTGTTTCAAAACACCGTTTTCAAGCTTATAAACATCAGTCAGAGTCATTGTCTGATCATTAAAATCAATCTTTGAAACAACTTTAATACTGGTTTTATCTTCAGACCATGTAGCAACAGATTTCTTCTGACTATCCATCATACCTTTATTAATACATTCCTTACCATCCAAAGTAAGTTTGTCGGTAGAAGTAAACGCCTGACCTTCCCATTCAGAGTGGGTTTCGATGCTTAAAGCATTTTCATCCTGTACGATAACGATTTCCTTAGGAGCGAAAGAAGGTTCGCCCAATTTGCTTTTTTCTTTATTCAGAGTCCATGTACCCGAGATATTTATCTGGGCAAAAGTCACAGCTGCAAACAAAACAGCAGCAAAAATCATGATGAGTTTTTTCAT
>CAZCPI010000104.1:0-8724 GCA_964500535.1 uncultured Bacteroidales bacterium | reverse complement strand
AAAGGCTCCGACGGCTGGAATCCATTGGAAAATTAAGCGCTTAAACTTCTAAAGTTGTGACTTGAATAAAAAAAAATGTTTCTTCGTTAATTTAGTTATCAATTAAATTGATTCAGAATCACTTTATTAAGTATAGGTCACACTTACAGCGAGGAAATTCAGTTCAGCGTGCTGAATTAGTAAACTTTGTTTATAGAACTGTTTGTTTCAGCATGCTAAGATGTTCAAACAATCACAGGAATTGATGAATTGTTACATAACAGTTTCTTAAATAATCACAAGAGTTGCATAAAATTTTTTTAATAAAATTAATCGAAGATCATTAGAACTTACTATTTTTTCAGAAGTCTTATACCGACTCCTAAACTGTAATCTCTATAAACATGACCGGGACCGAAGACGAAGGTGGTGCCCCTAGAATAGTAGATTTCCGTTAAAACTGGCATTAAGAAATCTATATCATATTGCCATAAATTAAGACTTTCTCCAATTTCCCCAAAGACCCATTTCTCATCAGATTGTCGAGGATAGAAACCACCGTTTGGCAAGCCTGTAAAGTCGGATGTATTAGTTCCATTGCCATCTCTCCAATGAGCTGTTCCGGCTTCCATTAATGCCTGAGCAGCCTTATAGGTAATACCATCTGCTAAATAGTTACCTAACTTAACAAATTCCGGACCTGATGGAGTTTTAAAGTCAGTAATTAATTCCCTTGAATCAGTCGCTACCCACCAATTATACAAACCCCCGTAAACCTTACCGATTTCGGGATCATTGTTATACCAGCAATAAGCCGGAGTTGAGAGATTGGCCCATTCATTAGCATCGGTGACATTAGGAATTGCGTCACCATTGGCAAAATGAGTACCCATGAAGTTTTCTCTCAGCCAGGTCTGCTCACCGATGGTAACTGTATGATACAAATTACCATCATAATCATTTACAGCATAAGTGAAGATTGAGTCTTCAGCAGTCGATACTCCTCCATCATTAGCGATTTCAAATAATACCTGATATCGCGTGTTTGACTTTAAACCAAACAAATCAAATTGCAATTTAACGGTATCTGTTCCAAAGTACTTTTGCGACAAAATAAATGTTTGCCACTTATTTTCACCTTTTATAGAATACTTGAAAGTAACCGTAGCAGTATCCTCTAATCCGGCAACAACAGCTGCTTTTACCAAAGCGGTCGTTTTGGTTACTTTATCTGGCGGATAGACAATAATTTTTGCCTTATCAATGGGAATAGTATTAAATGCTTTTTCTTCGGTAGCAATGTCATTTGCTAAAGCACGAAATTTGTAAGAAGTTCCGGGCTTTAAGGATACAATCTCATATGATTTAAGTACATAATCACTGCCACTCACCTTTTCTTCAAAAGTGTAAGTAGTCCATTCTTGGCTGTTACTTATAGCGTACTGGAATTTAATTGTTACTTCGTTGTTGTAAGGAAATACCTGCGCGTACAATGTCGCCGAAGTTTTGGTTACTTTGCCATAACTTATAGTGACATAAGGTTCCTCCTTTTCTTCTACAGGAGGAATAATCTCATTAGGACCACAGCTAACAAATAATAATATAAATGAAACAATACAGGAACATATTAATAAGAAGAATCTGGTTGTTTTCATATACAATGATATTAGATTTTTTAATTATTCATGTTTTGGATTCAAATCAACATTCGGCTGTTATCAATCTGTTAAAGATATTATCGATTATCCTGAAAGCAAAATACAATATTAAAAAAAATTCCCTTTGTTTTACTTTGGCACAAACAAGAAGTGAATGCTTCACGTATCACTATTATCAATCAACGACTTATCTTTTATTTCTTCGGAAAATCCGCACGATATAGCGCACGATTATTTCTAATCGATCTGCCAGTTATTAGCATGTTTGCTTAGTTAAAAACACGAGAATAAATTAAAAAAACTAATTATCCAGATTGAACGTTAAAGTCGCTTGTTGATTTAATAGGCGGGACGACACCGTCTCATCAACGATCTTGCATATATCTGCTTTTAGTTTATCATCCATATCTCAACTACTTTAAGATTCTTTTAAGCACATAATCTACAACATAAACAGGGTTTCTATTTTTTGAACAAAATCTTGCATAGTAACTTCCACCACTCCCACCGCTTTAGAAATCGACTTAGTACTGATTGGGTTGGAACGAAGCTCCTCTATTAAATCTCGCAAATCATCCTTAATGGCATCAGATACATCATAACGTTCTTCTCCCGAAAACAGGAATGAAAGCCTGTAGATGTCATTTTTATGCTTATCAATATCGTCCTGATGCACTTGTTGTCCCTCGTTTTTCCGTTTCTTATTATTTAGATAAGCCTTCGCTTTCAGCACAATTAGGGCATCTTTATCAAGCACTTGTATCCCTTCTATTTCTTTGGAATGGCTAATGGCATAATTGTAATAATCATTGTCCATAAGTATTGCCGAAAAACTGGATAAATATTCTTCATCCATATTGAGGTGTATAATATGGATGTCTTCCGGCATCTGAATTCCATCGGGAATTCTTGAAAACAACTCTATATACGCAGGAAAAGAAGAATCTGCTGGATCGATAAACCGGTAAAAGGTGCGTTTTGTTCCTTCTTCAATATCTATCTGACATGGTTTATATCCACCCGCTTTGATGAAAGCCCAGAATTGCCTGACGTATTCTTCGTTAATGGCTTCACAGACCACAATCATATCAATATCTTTCGTTGCACGGCCTTGCAAATCGGCATCTTCCAAATGAAGGTTACAGGCTGTTCCGCCGATGATTACATAATTAGCATTATAACCACCCAGGTATTCCCTTAGTTTGTCAATCCCTACCATATTATTTTATTGATCATTTCATTAATCTCTTTATTTACCCGCTCGTCTTCCGAATCTTTGTAACAGAGTGACAATGACAATTTATCTATTAACATTCCATCTGCTAACAAGGCCGGATTATATTTCCAAAGCTCTAAACGAACATTTCCTTCTTCAGGATGCAGAAATTCCTGTAATTCCTCCTGATATTCTGAGAAAGTTTTCTTGTCAATCGCATACGAAACCAATGAAGTCTCTGCCATGAACGTATAGTGTGCCAATGCCGTATCATTAGAAGCATAAAGTTGTATTTGGAGGGGAAGATGATTCCTTTCAATATACCAGACTTTCTGAACCGGAGAAGTCATTAATGATGAAATACTATCCCACAACTCACGCCCTTTTTTATTGAAACGTAGGACTTTATTTCGTTCATTTGCCTGCTCTACTACACAAATGGATAATTTTTGAAGTTCAATTACTACAACGGATATAGTCTTTCTGGAATAGTTTAACAGTTCTGCCATATCTTTGAACGGTAAACCCTCCAATGATGTCTTTTGCAAGTGGAACAGCAATAAAAACTGAGCGGAGGGAGAAAGATTCTCTTTTATGGCAAGGTTATAAATGCTCCGGCTTTCATTGAGATACATCCGTAATGCCGGAATATATATTTGTTTTTCCGGCACAATAAAATTAGCCCGGTTATTAATCAGAGTTCGCCGCCTTATGTTATCCATAGACTTGAACTGTACAAGTGTCAACTTGCCTGTTTGTTCGCTGATTTGATTGGCAAACTTGATTATTTGTGACGTAGATAAATCAGCCTCTGTCAACAGTGTCAGTAACAAAAACTCCTGCCCTTCAATCTCCACGAGCGAGAAATTGAAAGTTCCTTTTAAGTATTGTGGTAAAGATTTTACCAACTCATTTGCAATACCTATATGCCTAAAACGAAGCCCAATCGTCTTTTCAACATATTCTTCAATTAAATAATTACTTTCTTTTTGCATAATTACCTATATTAGGAAACTGTGCAAGTTTATAGTAATTACATGAATTATGCAAATTATATCTCAAAAATATTCTTATGATTACTATTTGAATCTTTATATTAATACGAGAGATTGTATTCAAGAATACTTAGTAATAAAAAACCAAAAAAGCGCCAATTCTCTTACAGGTAACGGTAAAACCCGTGGAAGAGAATCTGCGCTTTTTTTTAATAATCTGACGGATTATTTTATCTTCGTTAATCACCGCAGGAACACTTTCTGCAGCTTTCTGTTTAACTTCAATTTTTACTATGCAAAGATAAAAACAGATTGCAAATATTTAATCTTTGATGATAATTTTTGCATCACTTATTGAAACCCTTGAAGATGAGGCATTTTGTATCAAATATTCACCATTTTCAAGTACCCATGCGTGATTTTTCTCATCAAAATACGATAAATCGGATGCTTTTATCACGAGATTTACAGTTTTGGTTTCACCTGATTTTAGAAAAATCTTGTCAAAAGCCTTCAATTCTTTGGCTGCTCTGGCGACTACAGACTTCTTTTTAGAAACATAGACCTGCACAGCTTCTGCCCCGTCCACTTTGCCGGCGTTTTGTAAAGTAAACGAAACTTTGATAGTGTCCGCAGGAGAATATATCTTTTTATCAGTCGAAACCTTTCCATAACTGAATGTAGTATAAGATAGTCCGTGGCCGAACGCGAACAACGGCTCAATCTTTTTGGTGTCCATCCAACGATATCCAACCAGAATATCTTCCTTGTAATATTGATTTATACTGTCTCCGGGATATGAAAGTTTATCAAATGAATGCGCTCCGCAGTCTTCAAGTCTCTTCGGGAAAGTAAAAGGTAACTTACCAGAAGGATTTACTGCACCTGAAATAACGTCAGCTATGGCGTTACCTGCTTCTGACCCGAGATACCAGCATTGAAGAACAGATTGTACTTTATCAATCCAGGGCATAGCAACGGCATTACCTGATAATAATACGACTGAAACATTTTTGTTAACCGTAAGAATAGTTTCCAGAAGTTTATCTTGTCCGAATGGAAGACTGAGGGAAGTTCTGTCTCCGGCTTCACTATCCTGTTGATGATTTCTGTTTAAACCACCGATAAAAATTACCATATCGGCGTTTTTGGCGGTTTCAACAGCATCTTTGAATAATGCTGCAGTATTTTTGCCAGAAGGCTCTGTGCGGCCGTAGAATGAGCGGCCCGAAGCGTAGCCCATGCTGTAAACTATATTCTCTTTGCCATAAACTGCCTGCAAACCTTCGAGAGGTGAAATTTCGTATTCAGATTTTAGTCCGGCTGCTCCGCCTCCTGCAACAAGACCTTTAACGGCGTTTTCGCCGATTACGGCAATTTTGCCATATTTACCTTTGGCTATAGGTAAAAATCCTTTATCATTTTTGAGAAGCACAATTCCTTCAGTTGCTATTTGTCTTGCTGCTTTGCTGTGGTCTTCACAGACAAATCGTCCGAATGGCCTGTTTGCTGCCATGTTGGTACGGAAGGATAACCTCAAAATGCGTCGTGCCTTGTCATCAACTACAGACATTGGTATTTCCCCGCTTTTTAAAGATTTGAGAAACATACTGCCCAGATAATAATCGTCATAAGCAAAAGCTTTTGAGGTGACAGTTGTTCCATTTGTAAAAGTACCCATCTCAATATCAAGTCCGTTGAGTGCAGCTTCTTTTGCATCATGAGTACCACCCCAATCAGAAACGACCACTCCGTCAAAGCCCCATTCTTTTTTGAGAATGTCATTCAAAAGATATTCATTATGGCAACAATGCTGTTCACGATACTTGTTATATGAACCCATAATTGACCATGCACCACCTTCCTGAACAGCGGCTTTGAATGCCGGAAGATAAATCTCATATAAAGCTCTATCGCTTACGTTTACATTGATATGCCCGCGCCAAATTTCCTGGTTGTTTAAAGCAAAATGCTTTACACAGGCTGCTACTTTATTTTTTTGCAAACCTATAATGTATGGTACAACCATTTTTGAAGCAAGCAATGGATCTTCGCCCATGTATTCAAAATTTCGACCGTTCAGAGGTGTGCGATAAATATTTACGCCGGGGCCCAACATAATGGTTTTATTCCTGTAACGGGCTTCTTCACCAAGAGCCATTCCGTAAATAAAAGACATTCTCGGATTGAAAGTCGCAGCGAGACATGTAAGTGCCGGGAAAGCAGTACAAGAATCATTCGTCCATCCGGCAGAATTCCATGTATCCCATTCGATTTCATCGCGTACTCCGTGAGGGCCGTCACTATGCCAGATTTCAGGAATACCAAGTCTGGGTACTCCTGCCGAGCTGAATTTTGACTGAGCATGACATAAAGCAACCTTCTCTTCGAGTGTCATTCTTGCCAATGCATCTTCAACCCTGGCTTCTACAGGTGCATTAACATCAAGATATACAGGCAATTTCTTACAACATGCAGACTCAGTCCCGCAAACATGCTTCTCACATTTTTTATTTTCGTTACTACAATTATTCTCTCCAAACACTTCGGGACTAATACTTGTCAGGGCAAAAGCAATTATCAGTCCGAATTTTAAAACTTTATGATTCATCATCTTATAAATATTTTTGTTAATTTTTCATTTTCTGGTGACTTCTTTAAGCACTCCTTCCGAAGGCAAACAAATCAGGCCTCTCGTCACTTTACTGTCAGCTTTATAATCCTTCCAGTAGACTGTTGACCAGTCAATCTTATCTGTAGACTGCGCAAGTTTAACATGAGGGATAGCTGCTCCGTCTTTGACAAGTACTACTGCAGGAACTTTACCGGCTTCTATCCTATTCCAGCCTTTATTATAAATTTTACCTGTCTGATAATCTATCCATTTTCCTCCCGGTAAATATACATCGCGAATCCGTTCTTTTGTCATTAAGGGTGCAACATAAATATCAGAGCCAAAAAGATATGCATCTTCGACCAGCCACGCTCCGGGATCATCAGGAAACTCCACAAACAAAGCTCTGACCATTGGTAGGCCTTTTTCTGTACAGTTCTTTGCCTGTGCATAAACATAAGGCATGAGTTTGTATTTCATTTCAGCGGCTTCACGAAAAGCATCAGTAAAACTTTCGTTATATAGCCATGGTTCTTTGGGAGGTGCACCGTGAGCTCTGCTATGAGAAGTCAGGAATCCGAATGCCAGCCATCTTCTGTAAAGTTCCTCAGGGCAAGGTTTCACAAAACCTCCTATGTCATGACTCCAGAAAGAGAAACCACTGAGTCCAAACGACAAGCCACCTCTTAGTGTGGATTCCATCGCGATATCTGTATTAGCGGCATCTCCACCCCAATGCAAAGGATAACGCTGGCTGCCTGCCCATGCACTTCTTGCCCATATTATATTTTCATTGTTAGTGGCTTTGGTTACATCGGCCACAGCTTTGTTATATCTCAAAGGATACAGATTATGTTCATACCATCCACTTCTTTTGTTCGCATAAATGCCTTCCAGAGGTCCGGCTTCACCAAAATCAACTTTAATCGCTCCTACTCCGAGTTTGAGAAGACCAGCTAACTTCTCCTGATACCATTTGACAGTCTCCGGATTAGAAAAATCAAGTACAGCATCTTCATAGGGCATCTCACCCTTAAGATCTTTTACATTAAGATCTTTATCGATTATCTCGTTGAAAAACTTGTTTTTAGGTGTAAAGTAAGTCAATTGCCAAAGCGATATGTGGAAACCTTCCTTACGAAGATCTGTAATCATTTTGGCAGGATTGCTGAACCTTGAAGGTGAAAATTTGTAGTCACATTGCCAGTCAATCTCAAACCAGCCTGTGTCAAAATGAATTACATCTGAAGGAATCCTGTTCTCTCGAAGTTTTCTTGCTACTTCATAACCTTCTTTTTCTTCAAAGTATGTTATTCGGCTCATCCATGTACCAAAACTCCAAAGAGGCGGCATTGAAGCTTTGCCGGTTATTTCTGTATATTCATTCAGTATTTGCTTTGGGTTCCCGGCAAAAACAAAAAGGTCAAGAGCCTCATCACCCATGAACAGTTTCGTAGCACCAACATATGTGTTTCCGAAATCACATGTTACCGGTGCTGAAGTATGCATAAACATACCATATCCTTTATTACTCATAAAGAAAGGGACGGGTTTGTACATTTGATCAGTTTCAGGTCCCTGCGGGTCGGTCACAAAAAGATTAACTTTCTGCCCTCTTTTGTCAAGCTTAGTGAAAGATTCGCCGCAACCGAATACTTTTTCACCCGGTGACAGCGAGAAAACAGGATTAATTGCCCTGCTGTTGTCAATACCGCGTTTAATAAAATTGAAAGGTATTACTTTGACCTGGGATGTATCATTGTCAACCCAACTCCATGTATCCGTTAATACTCTTCCCGATGCATCCCTCATTATAATTCTGAAAGGCTGTTTTTCGATCTCAACAGAAGCGCAGGCACTTTTATAAATGTGACTTTTCGAGGTTTCAGAATATTTCCATGAATTGTCCTTACCCGGTTCCTTTAACAGCATCGGAGAGTCAAATGGTTTCGGCTCAACAGGAGTCGTAAGCATTCTTATCCTGATGGTCCTGGGGGTTATAAAATCTATAGAAAAACTGTATTCTGGATTTTGTTCATAAGCAGCGTCAGGAAAATCAAGCATTTTCAGATCCTGAGGCAAAATAGTTGTGACATTGAATGCCTGCCTGGTATATAGAGAAGTCCTTTTCCATGAAATCTTACCTCTCGCAGAAACCGGATCAAAAGAAGCCAGCTTGTCAGCAAAAAAGAAGGTATTTTTAAAATTTGAAAAGTCAGCGCTCATATCCACAGGTTGCCCCAGGATTCTGTCGTTTTGTGA
>CAZCPI010000103.1:0-8843 GCA_964500535.1 uncultured Bacteroidales bacterium | reverse complement strand
CCTGCGGATTTCGGCACTTACGATGAAGCGCATGTTTTTGTTTACAGCAACTGCGAAGAAGTCGAGCTTTTTCTCAATGGTGAATCCAAAGGCAGACTGAAAATTAATCAGGATGCGTCACCCCGCTTCTGGAATATCGGGTTTGACCCGGGAACCATTAAAGCTGTTGGTTATAATAATGGCAAAGAGGTTGCTTTAGACGAAATGACAACAGCCGACAGGCCTGTAAAACTTGACATTAAGGCTGAGAAAAAATCTGTAAGGAATTCCCGGGAAGACCTTGTGTATGTAAATGTCTCCGTCGTTGACAATAAAGGAGTCTTAAATCCTAACTTTAATCCGAAAATCAAATTTTCAATTGAAGGCCCGGGTAAAATCGTTGCTGTTGATAATGGTGATATTTTATCTCATGAAAAGTATGCGAGCGATGAAAGAACGGCATTTAACGGGAAAGCTGTAGTATTAATCAGGGCTACTTCATATGAAGGTGTTATAAAAATTAAAGCCTCTGCCCAGGATCTGGGTGAGGCTTCAACTGAAATAAATGCTGTACCGGCTGAGTAAATGCTGAATAAATTATTTATCCTGCTTTACCCAAATTAATTTATCAGTGTCGAAACCGGCTTTTTGAGCGATACCGACATATTCGTTTTTGATATTATCAGGTATGGTTTTTTCGCGTGATAGTATCCAGAGATATTTCAGGTTCTTGCCTGCTATCAATGCATACTTGTAGTCTTTATCAAGTGCTACAACATTGTATGCACCGTAGAATGGTCCGAAAAATGACACTTTAAGTCTGGCTTCATCTTTAGATCCGACAAATTTAGCTTTACCGATGGCTTCGCTCCATTCTCCTTTTTTGTAGTTGAAACCGGCATTGACAACTTTTATTGAGCCATCATCATTAAGGGAATAATTGGCAGTGGTATTATCAAGATTCCTTTCAAACCTGAAATCAAATCTTGCAATCTCATACCATTTCCCCAGATACTTGCCTGAATCAAAGTTTTTAACCGCCACCAATCCTTCAGGAATACCTGCACAGGAAAATAACAGTGAAGAACCGATAATCATTGTCATAATTAAGCATTTTAGATTATTCATAATGTAATCGATTAAAGTTAACAAAAACAGAAAGATTTATACTAAAACAAACTTAATTAAAAATATTTATAGTTGATTAACCTTACCGCAAACAAATTTTTTGGTTAATCCGACTGATCAGCTGCGAAGTCAGTGCTGACAGGAGAAAAATAAAAAACGAGATAATAGAAAAAATAGTTGATAGAAATATCCTTAAAGTCTTATTGGAAAGCGGTTTCAGTTGTATAAACCGAAAACTACAGGTAAAAAAAAGCGTCACAGATGAACCGTGACGCTTTTTAAAATATCTGAATTGAATCAGTTGTTTTCAGGGCGGAGCTTACGTACAACAGCACCGGTACGCCACATTTCGCTTTCACGAAGTGCTTTCAACTCTTCTTCCAGTTTTTCTCTGTAATCAACTTTAGAATTGGAATCTATTGAGCGCTGTGCTTCGTTGCCACATGCTACTTCTGAATAAAGTTTCTGGAAAACAGGTTTGGTTGCATCGTGGAATGGTCCCATCCAGTCTAATGCGCCACGTTGAGCTGTGGTTGAGCAATTTGCATACATCCAGTCCATACCGTTCTTTGCAAACAAAGGCATAAGTGACTGAGTAAGCTCTTCAACGGTTTCATTAAATGCTTCAGAAGGAGTATGTCCGTTTTCACGAAGTACTTCATATTGTGCAAGAAGAAGACCCTGGATAGCACCCATCAATGTACCTCTTTCACCTGTGAGGTCTGAATAAACTTCACGCTTGAATGTGGTTTCAAAAAGATAACCGGAACCAACACCAATACCCAGCGCGACAACTCTTTCAAATGCCTTGCCTGTTGCATCCTGGAAAATAGCATACGATGAATTCAGACCGCGGCCTTCAAGAAACATAGTACGCAATGAAGTACCTGAACCCTTAGGAGCAACCAGAATCACATCAACATCAGCAGGAGGAATAATATTTGTTCTTTCCTTGTATGTAATTGCAAAACCATGTGAGAAGTACAAAGCTTTACCTGCTGTCAGGTATGGTTTAATCTTTGGCCATACTTCAATCTGAGCAGCATCAGACAATAAATACTGAATCACGGTAGCACGCTGGCATGCTTCTTCAATTTCGAACAATGTTTCACCCGGAACCCAACCGTCTGCAATGGCTTTTTCCCAAGTTTTACCACCTTTACGCTGACCAATAATCACATTGAAACCATTGTCTCTCAGATTCATTGACTGGCCGGGACCCTGAACGCCATAACCGATAACGGCTATAACTTCGTTCTTCATCACTTCACGTGCTTTTTCGAGTGGAAACTCTTCGCGGGTAACAACATTTTCGTCGATACCGCCAAAATTCATAACTGCCATTTTTTTAATATTTTATATGTAAATGTTATAAAAGTTCACCTTTTTGGCCTGCAAAGTTACAAATTATTTATTTTCAGTCAAATAAAACTCTTTGTCAAATTGCATAAAAGCCCTGCAAATCATATCATCAGATCTCCTGATTTCAAATATACAACCATCAGAACTATTTTGAGCAAAACTTATTTCAACAATTTCCCCAAAATGCGCCTCATTTATATAATTAATTTCAATTCTTCTTATCATTCTTGATTTAAAAAAATCAAGAGGTAAAAGATCTATCATCCACTCAATATACTTCATGCTGTTAGCATGAGAATTGAAGTCAATATCACTGTATTTTATTCTGTGCCTGGAAACAGGGTTATCCTTTACAGCAGGTATTTTACCTGGTTTTTTTATCAGTGATGGTATCCCTGTTGCAAAATCCGAATAATCATTATCACCTAAATCAATAGCTTTTCTGGTTTCAAGGTCAATCATGCACCAGATACTTGTACCGGCACCAATTATTTCATTCGAATCATCGGTAATTTTGAAATTCCTCGTGGTGAAAACTCTGTTATAATCTTCAATCCAGGTCTGAATATTAAAATTTTCCTTACCTTCCGGATAACGGTATAGTTCTACAGCAAGTCTTGATGCAACCCAGGCTTTATTCTGAGAATGTAATGACTCCATGCCAAAACCATTTTCTTCAGCATTCATACCTGCAGTATGCAGCAAATATCCGATAACCTGTGTCAACCTTATTGAATGATTAAAATCCACATCCAGAGGTTGAACAGTATAATTAAATTGAGCAACCTTTCGCATTAATCCCCGTTATTTACCCTTTTTGTCTCAACTTCATTCAGATAATCACTTAACCTTTCCTGAGTAGAACGTGTGATAGCAACCCTGCCTGACCTTACAAACTGTAAAACCTTAAATTTATTAAGTTCATCAAACAGTTGTTGGATAACTTCAGTTTTACCAGACATTTCAATAGCGGCATATGCTCTGTTGACTTCGATTATCCTGGCGTTAAATCGTCCTAAAAGTGTTTCAATTTCAGGATTATCGAGCAATGAATCAGTAGGTATTTTATAAAGAGCAACTTCCTGATAAATCACCTCATCATCTGTATAATAGAAAGCTTTAAGTATATCAATACGCTTTTCAATCTGCTTGACTACTTTAGTAACCAATTCACCATCAGTTTCTGCCGTAATTGTAAATTTATGAATGCCGGGGATCGATGACTTTGAAACCGTCAGACTCTCAATATTAATCTGTCTCCTTGTAAAAATAATGGTTATCTGGTTCAGAAGACCAACCATGTTTTCAGTATAAACTGTAATTGTATATAACTTCTTTTCCATAAATCAGTCTCCCAGTATTATATTTCCAACATTTGTACCAGCAGGTATCATCGGATAAACCATTCCGTTTTCTTCAACTTCTATTTCAAGTAAATAAGCGCCCTTGGTTTCAAACATATCTTTAATTGCATCATCAAGTTCTTCCCTGCAGGTCACTTTACTGCCTTTAATGCCATAAGCTGAAGCCAGTTTAATGAAATCAGGACTCTTCATTGGAGTAGATGAGTATCTTTCTCTGAAAAACAACTCCTGCCACTGACGAACCATACCTAAAAACTTATTGTTCAGGATAATCATTTTTACAGGTATGTTATATTCCATAATAGTCCCAAGTTCTTGTATGGTCATCTGAATACCTCCGTCACCAGCAAACATGCATATCTGTCTTTCAGGAGCTCCAAAAGCAGCACCAATTGCTGCTGGCAAAGCAAAACCCATAGTACCCAGACCACCTGAAGTTACAAGGCATCTTTTACTGTCATATTTGAAATACCGGCACGCCATCATTTGGTTCTGACCAACATCCGTCACCAGAACAGCACCATCTGCCGAAGCTTTTGATATTTTGTTTATGGCTTCACCCATAGTCACAGGACCTGACTGAGGATATAACTCGGGATTAATAACCTTTTCTAATTCTTCTTTCTCATGTTCATCAAAACTCTTTATCCATTCAGTATGACTATTCTCTTTAAGTAGTTTTGTAACTTCCGGAAGGCTGGTTTTCACATTTGAATGAATGGCAACATCGACTTTGACATTTTTGTTTATTTCAGAAGCATCAATATCAAAATGTATTATTTTGGCCTGTTTCGCATATGTATTCAGATCGCCTGTGACACGATCGTCAAATCTCATGCCGATTGCTATTAACACATCGCATTCGCTTGTTTTTCTGTTTGGTCCAATATTACCGTGCATACCAAGCATACCTTTATTTAATGGATAGTCACCCGGCATTGCAGGTCTTCCTAACAAAGTTGCTCCTGCAGGTATGTCTGCCTTTGTCAGAAATTCTTTCAACTCATCTTCAGCATTACCAAGGATAACACCCTGACCAACAAGCGCAAATGGTTTTTTTGCATTATTAATCAGCTCTGCCGCTTCTTTAATTGATTCAGGAGTTGCTATAGGAGATGGATCAAAACTTCTGATGAAAGTGCATTTCTTGTATTCAAACTCAGTCATCTCATTCTGGGCATCCTTGGTAATGTCGATTACAACAGGGCCGGGTCTGCCTTCTCTGGCAATATAAAACGCTCTGGCAATAGCCCAGGATATCTCGCTGGCTTTTCTTACCTGATAACTCCATTTGGTTATTGGTTGAGCTATACCGACAACATCAGTTTCCTGAAAAGCGTCTGAGCCCAATAACGGACTTGCCACCTGGCCTGAAATAACCACAACTGGAGTACTGTCAAGCATGGCATCAGCCAGACCTGTAATTACATTTGTTGCACCCGGACCGGATGTAACTATAACGACCCCGGTTTCACCGGTTACCCGTGCGAAACCCTGGGCAGCATGTATGGCTCCCTGTTCGTGGCGGGTCAGAATTTGTCGAAGAGTATCTTTATATGAATATAATGCATCAAAAACTGAGATTATGGATCCTCCCGGATATCCAAAGATGGTGTCCACTTTTTCTTCAGCCAATGAAAGCATAAGAGCTTCTGCTCCTTTAACCATTCTTTTCTGCATATTTGTAATAATCAATCAATTAATCTTACAGCCCCCTTATCAGCTGAACTTACCATAGAAGCATAAGCTCTTAATGAAGCAGGAATTATTCTTTTTCTGTTTGGTGCCTTAAATGCATCCTTACCCTTGAATAATTCGATTTCCCTGCGTTTTTCCAGTTCCTCATCACTAACCAGTACATTTATCGACCTCGAAGGTATATCAATTTCAATTAAATCACCGTCGCGTACAAGTCCGATGGCTCCGCCGGATGCTGCTTCAGGAGAAACATGACCTATAGACAAGCCGGAAGTCCCTCCTGAAAATCTTCCGTCAGTTATCAAAGCACATTCCTTGCCAAGATGACGGGATTTCAGATATGAAGTGGGATATAACATTTCCTGCATTCCCGGACCACCTTTTGGCCCTTCATGAGTAATAACGACCACATCTCCGGCAACAATGTCTCCTTTAAGAATCGCATCACATGCTGATTCCTGAGAATCAAATACTTTCGCTTTACCGGTAAATTTCCATATATTTTCATCAACTCCGGCAGTTTTAACAACACAACCATCAAGTGCAATATTACCTTTTAAGACCGCTAATCCACCATCTTTTGTATAAGCATGCTCGTAATCTCTTATACAACCGTTGGTTCTGTCATTATCTACAGATTTATAGTAATTTGACTGAGATCCCATTACAAGATTAAACCTGTTACCGGGAGCAGACTTGTATAATTTAAGCACGTCTTCTCCAACATAAGGCTGTGTACAGTCATATTTGGTGATTGCTTCTCTGAGCGTCAATCCGTCAACTCTTAATGCAGATCCGTCAATCAATCCTTTCTTATTGAGTTCAGCAAGTATGCCCAATACACCTCCAGCCCGGTTAACATCCTGTATATGATACTTCTGAGTGTTGGGAGCAACTTTGCAAAGACACGGAATTACTTTAGAAAGATCGTTTATATCATTCATCGTGAAATTCACTCCTGCTTCATGAGCAATAGCGAGCAGATGAAGAATTGTATTGGTAGACCCTCCCATTGCAATGTCAAGTTTCATTGCATTCAAAAATGCATCTCTTGTGGCAATACTCAAAGGAAGAACACTTTTATCGTTATCATTATAATATTTAAGAGCATTCTTTACGATAAGTCTTGCTGCATCTTTAAACAGCTTAAGCCTGTTTTCGTGTGTAGCAACTATTGTACCGTTACCCGGAAGAGCCATTCCGATTGCTTCATTCAGACAGTTCATGGAATTTGCCGTAAACATACCTGAGCAGGAACCACAAGTAGGACAAGCAGATTTCTCAATCCTCCCGACCATTTCATCATTTACAGCCTGATCAGCAGATTTAATCATTGCATCGATTAAATCTATATGTGTTCCATCCAGTTCACCGGCTTCCATTGGTCCTCCGGACACAAAAACTGTTGGAATATTCAGTCTCATGGCAGCCATTAGCATACCGGGAGTAATTTTGTCACAATTAGAGATGCAAACCATAGCATCGGCTTTGTGCGCATTGACCATATACTCAACGCTGTCAGCTATGATATCCCTGCTTGGTAAAGAATAAAGCATGCCGTCATGACCCATCGCGATGCCATCATCGATAGCAATAGTATTAAATTCAGCAGCAAAACAGCCTAGTTTTTCTATTTCTTCTTTTACCAGCTGACCGACTTCATGCAGATGTACATGACCCGGCACAAATTGAGTAAATGAATTAACGACAGCAATTATAGGTTTGCCCATTTGCTCATGTTTCATGCCATTTGCAGCCCATAAAGCTCTGGCTCCTGCCATTCTTCTTCCTTCTGTTGAAGCTAAACTTCTCAATGAATTTTTCACAAACCTTATTATAAAATTTATTAGTATTGTTTCATTTATGTGGCAAGTATATTCACCTGTACTAATGAAATGCAAAGATAGTGGTTTTTATAATGCAAAAAACTTCAATTTCGTTTTTATATATACTTTTTCATTATAATTCATAACTTTTGAACACTTAAATGTTATCTTCTAATAGTATTACTGTTTTTAACAGATAAAAAAGAAAAAAAAATTAAAAAAATTATCTTTGTAATCGTTTCAAAAAATCATTTAATGAATATGACTACAAATTTCGACGATATTATAGATCGTACCAACACTGACAGTATTAAATATGACAGGGCGTTTAAAGAACTTGGAAATGAAAACCTGATCCCGATGTGGGTCGCTGATATGGATTTTGCATCTCCTGATTTTATCTTTGACGCTATTAAAGAGAGGTGCGAAAAAAAAATACTAGGATATTCATCAATACCTGAACGCTGGAATAATGCCATCTCATCATGGCTTAATAAAAGATATGACTGGATAGTAGAAAATGATGAAATTGGTTTCGTCCCCGGTATTGTTTCGGGTATCGGCCTTGCAATTCAGTGTTTCTCAAAGCCGGGTGATAAAATACTGATTCAATCACCTGTTTATCCTCCATTTATCGATTTGCCACATAAAAACGAAAGGGAACTGCTGATAAATAAACTTAAACTCGTAAACGGTATTTACGAAATAGATTTTGAGGATTTTGAAGAAAAAATCTCATCAGGTTGCAAGATATTTATTTTTTGCAGCCCACACAATCCCGGAGGAAGAGTCTGGGAAAAAGAAGAAATTAAAAGAATTTCAGAAATATGTGTCAGATATGGTGTCCTGATAATTTCTGATGAAATTCATGCAGATCTTACCCTTCCTGGTTTTCATCATACGCCAACTGCAAGTATAAATGATGATATTTCCAATAATTTCATAACTCTTATGGCTCCAAGCAAGACATTTAACATTCCCGGGCTTTCCAGTTCATTTTTTGTTTGTAAAAACGAAGGGCTCAGAAACAAATTTCAGAAATACATGGATCTTGCCGAGTTGAATCATGGCAATATTTTTGCGATTACTGCCGCCATTGCTGCTTATGAAAATGGTGAACAATGGTTGAATTCTCTCACAGAATATCTGCAGAAAAACATTGATTATGTAAAAGATTTTCTGAGTGCGAACATACCTGAAATTAAACCGGTAATTCCACAAGCATCTTATTTAATATGGCTGGATTGCAGAGACCTGAACCTTTCTGATAATGATTTAAAAAAATTATTCCTGAAAAAAGCTAAACTTATACTCAATCCGGGTACCACATTCGGTCCCGGAGGAGAAGGATTCATGAGAATAAATATAGGTTGCCCGATGTCAACGATAGTTAAGGCGATGTCAAGGCTGAAGTCTGCTTTGTCCTGATGTATTTGTATAATTTTCACTATCTTTGCAGCTTTAAAAAAATACATTAAACAATAAA
>CAZCPI010000102.1:0-8956 GCA_964500535.1 uncultured Bacteroidales bacterium | reverse complement strand
CTGCAAACTGCTTGAGAATCGTCGTTTTCCCGCAACCGGAATAGCCAAACAGCAGAAGAAAAAGACGTTGCGTATACGCCTCGCGCAGACGGCGCTTTGCGTTCGCCTGATCCTGAAACAGCATGTATGGCGGCTTGGTATAGCGATAGCTGCAACCTTCAAAAATCAGCGGAGACGGCGCTTCGTACTGGTTGAGTACGCTCAAAATGGCGGTCGGATCGGGTAACGGTTCGTCGAAGGGATCAGGGAGAGGGGCTGTGACGCCGGCGACATGCATGACTTCTTGTTGAGACGCACGATTCCATTCGGTGGATTTCATATATCAAAAACCTCTTTCTGTAATTAATCATGGTATAACCGCGGTGACAGCCGCGATTATATACGGACGCGGAGCTCATTCCTGTGAGTTTAGCATCCGGTGGAGTTCCTGGTACTCTTCCGGGGTTGTAGAGATTTGGGAAGAGTACGTCCCGGATGGCGTTCCCGCGTCATCCGGGATTTCCGGAAACAGCTCGGTCGCTTGCCCGTCCATCTCGGTGTCAACGACCTGCCCATAGGTTTCGAGGTGCAACGCATCCTGGGCGGACATCGCCTGTGCCAGACCGGATAAGCGCATGACGCGCCGGATGCGGGTCACGGGCGCTTGCATCTTCCTCCGCTGAAGCGTTTGTGCGTCCAGATGCGCTTGCAACTGATCCGGCTCGGCGCCCACAAAAGGCAATGCCTCCACGGGGTAGGCTTCGCAAAGATAGTGCCCGTTCAGGAGCACCGTAACAGACAGAGGCGGAAGCGACTCGGAATAGTACACGAGCAGGCGATAACCAACGTATGGATCGAGCGCGTCAGACCAGTAGAACACGTTCTGACAGCGGATTCCCTGGCGCTGGACGGTATAGTAAGCACGCCGACTTTTCAAGATCGACATCGTCTTCCATGTGGGGATCAAGTCGCGAGCTCTCGGAAGACTGCGATAGCATTCCAGCGGCGTCATGCGATCCGTCGAGCCTTCGGGGACAGTATTGTGGTAATCCGGCAGGATGACTGACGCAAAATAACGTGCAAAAGAAGCCAACGTAAAGAGCTTTCCCTCGCTTTGAAGCCGATGCAGCTTGCGCAGAAAGTCTGGCGGACGGTTGGCGATGCTGTTTCCGCACCAGCCGGGGAGCTTGGCAATGTACCCGCTTTCCAGAGTCCCGAAGAAACGCTCGATGGACTTGCTCTGCGGCTGATACGGTCGCGCGCGATGCACAACGACGTTCAGCGCCGGGAAGAGCGCGTTGCCGGCAAAGGAAGCGTTGAGACAAGAGGGGACGGACACGACGTTGCGAAAGCGCAGATCGAGATCCTGCAAAAGCGCCGCTGAGTAATCCTTCCCGCAATCCACATAGACGGATGCGGGAAGCCCGGCAAATTCCTCTCTGGCGGTATAGGCAACCGCGCGGCTGAATGCCTCGGCGATCGTATCGGCGTCAGGCAGGAACGAGATCACCCACCCCACGATGCAGCCTGATGCGGTATCCATCCATGCGGTCAGCACCGGGCGAATCAGACAATGCTGGTTTTTCCCCCGTTGATCCGGGATGGAACAGTCCACAAACAAGTCAAAGACGTGATGATCTCCTTGAAAGCAAGCGTTGACCTGCAATGGCTTTTCTCGGACGGCAAAGTGGCCGAACCTGGCGCGCCACGCGCGCACTCCCTCGCGGCAATAGCATATCTGCTGTTGTGGGACATGGGCGAGCAACCGATTGAGTGGATACCGGGTAGTTGGAGTCAGCATGTGCTTTTCTTTCAGCTGGCATTCCGGGCATGCGTTCGGCTGAGAGGATAAGGCCTTGGCTCGCGCATTGGATTCAGCCCGATAAGGGCAATTCTCGCAGAGCATTTCGGGCGCCAGCGCCTGTACTTGACGCAGAATCGTGTTCTGTGACAGCCGATGATCCGGATCAAGCCACAGCGAGTACGCGAGGTCAATAGCCAGCAGGCACATGGCCTTGGGCATGTGCGCGGACAGATAGACGGGGTCGAGGAACAGCGGCGACGCAGCCTGAATTTCTGGCGTCGCCTCATACCTGTACAGGGTACGAAGCGATATGCCGTGTTTACAGGCCAGTTCCTTCAAACGCGGAGTGATTGTGCCATCCTGTGCATGCGTTCTGCGTATGTTCGCCGCCTCCTGGAACATGCACAGAGCTTTCAGATAATGCTCTTCCGAACGGTTCCCTTTGCTTTCGCGGATGGAGAGGAAGTCCAGAGACAGGCATTGATTCTCTGACAGTTGTGATTCACCGTACTGTTGCTGAAGCCGATACGGGAGAGCGTTTAGGAGAACAGAGTATTCTCCTTCTGATCCGGATTGAGCATTCTTAGTTTGCTCGCAGTGTTCGCTTCCATCTTGCGCAGAATCATTGTGCTCCACAGATTCGCAGTGCGTGTCATCCATCCGCGTTTGACGCCCGATGAGTTTCCCCTCCTGAATGCGTCGAACGATGGTGGCAGGTTTGAGTTGGAGGAGCCCGACGGCTTCCTGAATTGTGATCCAAGTTTCCGATGGGATTGTTGGTTGCTCAGGCATGTAAAACCCTCTTTCCATTTGTTATTCAGATTTTCATCTGGTGAAAACAGGATAATAGAAAGAGGCTTAGACTGCAAGGCACATAACACATTTTAAATGAGTGGTGTGCCATTTTGCCAAATCAGGTTTGATTTACGCAGATCGGCGCGCTTTTTTGTCATGCTTCGTGCGCCGTGATAATCTGTCCTTACGATCTGCGGAATACTAAGCGCAAAATGGAGAGCGCCATTATGGGAAGGACATTTTTTCATTTCTATCCTATAGAACACTATGGAATCTATAAAAACGTATAGAACTCATAGAAGGAATCAGAGAAGGCTTGTCGAATGAATCACTCATGAATGGAGGCGTGACTATGGGAAGGACGTTTTATCCGGGAGCAAGTAAATACGTTGAAGCCAGCGCTCCGCATCCTGAAGGGACACAGTATAAAGTGTCGATAGGTAATGAAGATTGGGACGGTCAGTACTGTCAAGTGATCAAAGTTCAGATGGTCTATAACGGTAAGGTGGCTGGGAGAAAGAGCCCATCGTACCCGTTTGAAACCGACGATTATCTGCGAGTGGCGTCTGCAATATCAGAGCTGAAGGACGAAGAAGCACGCAGGGCAAGTAGAGTCGTTTTCGTTCCAGCCAGCCCAGCTTTGAGCATACCTGCATCCGAGTATACTGCTATTATTTGCACGATACCATCGGGTAAAATTACGCGATTAGAGGATATTGAAGCATATCTGTGCCGACGACACCATGTCCAACGCGTGGAGATTGTGTACTTCCCTTGCCCGCCATTTGATATGAATGGAAATGCTATTCCTTACTGGCGCGTTGTAGGAACACACGGCTTCTTATTCGATGAGCGAGGATGCAACAAAGAGACAAAAGCCGAGTACCTGACCAAAGAAGGCTTAACCATAGAACCGGCAGGAGCCGGTGGGAGGTCTCTTCGTGTTGCTGAGTATAAGAAGCATCTTGTGAATCTGAGAGAGCTTACATAGCGAACCACATATACCAAAGCCGACCTGCCTCATTCGGGCATATGCCCGATGGAGCTGGTCGGCTTTTTGCGTTTTGACGGCTTTTTTCCGTGTTTGGGATATCGCCCTCTTGACAGCGTATCGTTCGTGTCATATAATGCCATATGTGGAGCATACTGCCCCAGAAAGAGAGCGGGTGATGAAATGCGGCATAAAGACAGCGCGCTGATGAAGCGCATTCTTGAGTTTGTCGAGCGTTTCTACATGGAAAAAGATCGCTCTCCCAGTACGACGGAGATTGCATATGCAGTGCACATCGCACGCAGTTCAGCGCACCGATACCTTGTCGCTATGAACGAGAATAGGATGCTCCAATACGATGGGACGAGCATCACGACCCGGATCACAAGGCTCAAAAGTGAGACGCGACCGGCGGAGGTCTACAGTGGCGCGATTCCTTGTGGATCGCCGGAAATGATTGAAGCCTCTATTGAGGAGATCGTTCCCCTGCCAGTGTCGATCTTCGGGGACGGCGAGCTTTATGTCATACGAACGAACGGCGACTCGATGGTTGATGCTGGTATCGATTCGGCCGATCTGGTTGTGATACGCAAACAAGATCACGCTAATGTCGGCGATATCGTTGTGGCGCTGTATCAAAACGAGAATACGCTCAAGCGTCTGCGGTTTGATGAGCAGACGCAACGCTATATCCTGCATCCGGAAAACCCAGACATGAAGGACATCGTACTGGAAAACGCTGAACTCAGGGTGCAGGGAGTCGCAACTTTTGTTATTAAGGCGCTCTAGGAAATACAGGCGGGCAATGAAGTGTAACTGGTTGGAGCGGACTGCGAATGCGTCGAAGGAGTCTGAGCTGGTTCGATAAGCGCAAAGGGATCAGAGCAGATCTCAATCTCGCATGAGCTGAAGGGTTAGAAGTATTGGGAATGAGTATAAATACGATTGGAGCCGGCAGGAACATGCCCAAAGAAAACGTCCCCTCAATCGGCACCCACAGTATATTCGTGAAATCATCTGATCAGCCGATAGAGGGCTTCCTTACGTTTGAGAAGCAGGAATACCCGCCTTGGCTCACAGATCCTCTTCCGTGTTACAGCACATCTTCGCCTGATGATCAAAACGCGGCGTGCTTTGCTGACATGTACGAGTTGCCGGAGGAGCCTATACCCGAATACGCCGAAGCGGAGGAGCATGCCAAAACCCCGCTGATACAGTCGATGGACGGCTATATCAAGCGGCATTATACCCAGGAACTCATGGCCGGAATGCTCGAAGATATCAAGCAGCGCGCAGACGTTGTCGGGACAATAGAGGATGTGTACGAGGACACCTTCTGTATTGAGCGCATGTCCTTCTGGCGGCGAAGCCGTACAGAGCTGATCGCGCTGCTCAAAATGCGGCTCGACGTCTGTGAAAATTTGACCATCAAAAGATATGAGTATGCCACCGAGATATTCTTTGACTTCTCGGATGAGATCGAGTATAAGGAAATCGACCATCGTCCATACGATAAGGTTACCGAGGAGGAAATCGAAGAAGCCCTCAGTGACAGGATGTGGCCGCTTGACAATTATCTTGTCCCCTATGGTAACAAAGCCGAGATTGAAAAACGTGCATGGGAGATGCACTGCGATTTCTTTCCGGAGGAATGCTGTGCGGTTCTGTCCAAATCGATTACTGGCGCGGAGAGCGAGAAGGCCGTCAGCATCGCCAACAATCAGGACAGGGAGGAACTCAAGGCTGAGCGCAAGGCGGCGATCCTGCATGAGTATAACGGTTATGAACTGGCCGGACGGATAGGGGTCAGCATTATCAGGGTGGCTCTATGCAACAAAGAGCAGAAGAAGAGCTTTTTCAGTTTCTGCAAGAGTCGAGTGGAAGTTTTCGAGGAAGGTCCTGATGGCGAGCAGAAGCCCGTCTGGATCACTGTCCCCGCTAATACCATCGTGATTAACACCCTCCGACAGGGGATGGATGATGGCGAACTGTCGGTGTTCCATGAGTGCATCCATTGGTACTGGCATTATCTGTTTTATCGCTTACAGGCGTTAGGCAGCAGTGACATCAGCGACTTGCAGAAAAAGCAGGAGCAGCAGCCGGAGCAGGACGGCGCGAAGAGATCGCTGTCTTGCATGGAATACCAAGCGAATCGCGGGAAATACGCACTGAAGATGCCGATGCCCGTGATGCGCCCTTTGGTAGACCGACTAGCTAAAGAGTATCTGCCGGGGAGCCAGCATGAAGGGTACATGCTGGAAAAAGTGGCGCGGCGGATTATCGAAGATAGGGGTATAAGACCTTATCTGATACGCGCCCGCTTAATCCAGATGGGACGTATAGGCGCAAAAGGGATTCTCAACTTCGAGGATGACAGGTATATCACCCCGTTTGCCTTCGATCACCAGAACGGAGCCGGTGATCGTGTATTCTTTATCCGGCGCAAAGAGGCGCTGGAGGAGTTCAAGACCAATTCGGAGTTCAGAAAGCGGCTGCAAGAGGGTAACTACGTGTATGCGGACGGGCACATCTGCATCAACGACCCGCGATATGTGATGCAGACCTGTTTGGGCGTCAGGTTGACGAACTGGGCGACGGCGCACGTGGACGAGTGCTGTCTGCGTTTTGTCAGCGTGTATAAGACGATCGATCTCATAGAGTACGAGTTCGGTCGGCTGGCGAACGACGAAGAATACAACGGTCATTATGTGAACTATATCAACGCGGACGGGGAGAAGATGACCCGCGCCGAGCAGATTCAGGCAAACTTCCAGTATATGCTGGGGCTGCCCGGTACCTTCTTTGAGATGTTGGATGTGCTCAGGAAGGATAAGGGGCTATCACAGGAGACGCTGGAGGAGAAATCCCGGGTTTCTGCGAAAAAGCTGAGCAGGGAAAAAGGGAAGCTAAAAGAAAAGTTGAAAATGAATCTGACGCTGGATGAATCCATTGCGCTCTGTATAGGTCTGGAAGCGCCGCCGTGGCTGTCAAAGGCCATTCTGGCGCGCACGAATAACGCGCTCAACTTGGCAGACCCACTTCATCAGGTCTATGACTACATCCTCTCGTGTATGTTCATGGACTCGATTGATATGGTGCAGAACTTTCTGAAAGAAAGCGGCTTCCCGGAGCTTGAGTTGAGCCATGGCTGAGAAGCTGTGCGCGGGCTACCAATAAGGTCAAGTTTCCCAAAATCGAATAAACCGTCGAATGGACCGCTGAGTCAGGCATCTAGCCGCGCTCAGCGGTCTTTTTTGTTTTCCGCACCCTTTTCCACCGCTGACAGCGGTTAACTCGTTGGTCGCTCAGACTGGCACAAGCGGCACTATGACCACCAAAGCCGATGCCTCAATGCACCGAAACGGAGGAAATCAAAGCGCTGAAAATCTTCTTCACCCAGAATCGGACACTTTTGTCCGACGTTTTTGGGGCGAAATGCAGGGCATAACACAAAAAAAGTGCAAAGCGATGTAGAATTCAGGCGATACGAGCGGAGATGTGCTACAAAATGCAGGACGCGCGGAAATACCCAGCAGAACAGTCGGACACTTTTGTCCTGTTTTTCCCCGCGACAATTTGTTACCATAATCGCGTGAACAGCGAAGGCGGGAGGAAAACACAGATGGAGACAGGATAACACGGTATCCAAGGATGCTCACCAGCACAGTTTAGAACGGTCATGAACGGGCTGAACTGCTTATATCGAAGATGACCCATAACCGAGCAGGGCGTAAAGCCTTACTCTTCCGTGGGCGTGCTTTCGATATGGCAGTTCAGCCCTTTTTCGTATTAAAGGCCCTTTTTCCGTGCCAAAGGCTCGTTTTTCCGCACCAAAGGCTCGTGTTTCCGTGCCAAAGGCTCGTGTTTCGTTCAAACAGAACCTTTCTTTCCAAACAAAGTAGGAGGTGATCTCAGCCTTTTTCGGAAAGGCTCGATCCTCGTTCAACTGTGCTCTCCGAAGATTTCTACGGCATGTAAACATTATCCCGCTTTTCTTTGACTGGGACACGAGGGGGAGAAATCCTCCAGAGGAACATGGCACAATGAACGCAACAGCGGTAAGCTGACCGGCTGGGATGACGCACACCAGCGCCATTCGCACAGGTCACAATAAATAGAATACCTGCTCGGTTCTGCAGAGCGAGCGAAGGATATCTCAAACGGCGCTTTTTCCCAGATGATTGTAAGGAAGACAGCGCCGGGGAGCTACCCTCGATCTCGTGAGCCCTGAATGGCTGTATACAGCCTCAGACCGATGCAACACCACAGGCGTGATCGCGGGTAGTCCCAGAGATACGGGGCTGTCCACTATTACGCCTTTTCCTTCGCTCCTGCCCCCGCGACCGACCGGGTCAAAAGGAGCGAAGGACAATGGCAAACCAGCTATCTCAATGGAATCAATACCCGAACGCGTACAGCAAGGATAACAGCAGCTACACCTACTTTATGGACGATGGCAGCAAGGTGACGCTCACCGCAGACAAGGACGGCGTGACCGAGGCCTGGATCGCGCACCTCAAGGCAGACCACATTGCGGAGATGAATATGCTCCGTCGCGGGCGCAGCAAGGGCGAAGGGCAGAACAAGCTCCTCAGCCTGACCCGCTTTGAGGACGAGACGGACGATAAGTGCGATGTGCTCATCGACCCGAACGCCGACGTTGAGGCTAATTACATCGCAGGAATCGAAGCTGTCGAAAGGCGCGAGCAGATTCGGAGGGCGCTGGAGAGCCTCACGCCTGCGCAGCGAGAGCTGCTGATTCGGGTGCGGGTGAAGGGCATCACCATCACGGCGATTGCTTCAGAGGAGGGCGTGGCGAGGCAAGCTAGTCAGAATAGGCTTGCAAAAATCGAAAACAAAATCAATAAAAGTTTGCTCTGAGGGGGTTGCGTTTGGCCATTCTTGGCGCAGGGATGTGAGGGGGTTGAGAATCCTCCATCACGAAAGGCGAGGAAGTGGCCAATAGATGAAACTGAGGCACAAGGTAAGCATTAGCGTCCGTGAGCCGGACGGCGGCGCGAGAAACGTATTGAGCGGCGGCGAGGTCAAGCTGCGGGAGAAGCTCCTACGCTGGCTGTTCGGAGAGAAGAAGAAAGTGCTCGTCATCGCGCCTGGTGACAGCGTTTTCAACGTGGAGATCCGCGAGCAAGACCTCGGTAAGCTCTTCGATGAGTACCTCGACGAGGCGCTGGCACCTAAGACGGACGCCGAAATCACAGATGAGAGCGCACACGCGCCCGATATGACCGATGAGCCCAAGCATGACGCCGAGGAAGGAGGCGAAGCCCAATGAAGCAGGTCCCGAATGTTGATTTCACCAAATCCGGCTGGAAGCACTTCTCCGCGCTTAATCGCACTCTCGGCGCACGCTTCATCAAGGGCTTCAT
>CAZCPI010000101.1:0-8962 GCA_964500535.1 uncultured Bacteroidales bacterium | reverse complement strand
CTTCTTTTATTATTTACTTTAGTTTGCAGAGTGAGATTTGATTTACCCTGAAATTCAGCAACATCGAAGTTAAACCGACCCACTTTGTCAGTTTTGACTGAAGCATGTTGTGAAAGGCTGTCGTACGACATTAACATAAGTACATCAACATCTTCTTTTGGTTTCTTCCTGCTAAGTGAGATTGTTTGACCTTCCAGATACAAACCTTTCTCAACTGGATGATTTTCAACAGATTTATCCAGACCAACCATACGGTGCCAGTTATATCGGCTCCAACCCTGAGTAAGCATAAGCAAATCAAGGTCCTGAGTTTTATCCATACCGTCATTCTTAAAATAATAACCCGGGTTTTCAACAAATCCTTTAAGTTCAGACGACAACAAAAGATTAGTCATCAGATCATCCTGATCCGGTTTATTAAATAATACAGATGCATCTCTTACTGAAACCGAGAAATCTGTCATCAAAGGATTGCCCGAATTATCTCTGAATCCAAAATCCATTTTCACTTTTTCAAATGGCTTATATTCAGGCTTATCGGTTATAACTTCTATGTTTATCCGGGAATTATGGTTGACAAATATCATTCTTTCGGCAAGCGGCAATCCACAGTCGTTGAAAAGGGTTATCTGTGAGACTCCTGAAGGAAGCATTTTCTTAGGAAATCTCAGTGAAACCACATTCTCCTCTCCTATTGAAAAACTGTCATAGCCGTAAAGTACACCCCTGCAGGTCAATGCAACACCCAAAGATTCAGGTTTAAGGTCAGTTGATTTATTAATAACGATTCCAACAAAATCATTTTCAGAATTATCAACCTGCATCACATAACCGGAATCAAGAGCTTCAGGCATATCAAAAGAATATTCCTTATTTTCAAACTTCACCTTAGCCACACTTTTAACAGTTGCAGGCTTAATATAAAAAGAACCCTTTCCAAAAACAGAGGTAGAGAATGTTGAGAGAGTATCTCCTTTTTTTGAAAGTACACATCCATTTACAACTGCATCCCTGCCTTTTTCGTCATAAGCCTGAAACGTCACATGTGAATTTAAACCAACCACAAGGTTTCCTCCTTCAGGGTAAAATGAGATAGTATTTTTTGGGTTTTTAAGATAATTCGCTCTGGGACCGGGAACACGTTGGGAAAAACTTTTTGTTTCAAATCGTCTTTTTGAAAAGTCTCCTTTTTTTACAGGTTTCTCGTAAACAGGGAATACTCTTGAAAATATTGCATCACTACCATTATTAAGCATATATCTTGTATATGCTCTTACTTCATAAAAACCTGTATGCAGGAGTTCATTGAGTATGATGTTCCCGCTGCAACGACCGTCAATGATCTTGAGTTTTTGAGTCTTTACCACATTGCCTTCTTCTGTAACAAGCTCAACATACAAAGTTTTACTTAGTTTGCTTAAAGCGTTGTTTGCAGCCTTAACCACATAGGCTTTAAACCATATGGTTTCTCCTTCAAAATAGGCAGTATTGTCGAAATGCAGATAAACTTTTTCCTTAGGAGATTTCAGATGAGAAACTTCAATCTGTTTAATATATTCAAATATTTCCTTGTGACACGTGGTATCTTTAACTGTGTTTTCAGATTTTGGATTCCTTCCGGCTGCGGGTAGTATGGTAATGATAAAAAGGAACAACGCGATTAAGTGTTTCATAAACAGGTAATTGTTTCCGGCATTTATACTTAAGGATTATTATTTAACAAACTTAATATAATTAATAAACCAAAATAACGAGTTAACAATTATTATTATTTTAAAATATATCCCGGTTCTGTATTGAATAGCCCAATTAAGCCTGACAGTTTTCAGATCTTCGTTCAGAGGAGTAAGGGATGTTAAATTCCTTCTTTTCAGACTAACAAAAATCTATGCTTAATTCTAAAAAAACACAACTTTTCCGATTGATCCCTATTCCGATTGATCCCATTAATCTGACTTGAACTGCAGTGTGATATGCCATTGAGGGGTAAAAAACAAAAAAGCCCCGGGTAATTAACCTGAGGCTTTGATGGGTGGGAGACGGGGCTCGAACCCGCGACCTACGGAACCACAATCCGTCGCTCTAACCAACTGAGCTACAACCACCGTGTTGTTTGCGGATGCAAAAGTAGCATTTTAAACCTTTTCATGCAATAGCATGCAACTATTTTTCCAATATTTTTTAATTAATCAAACAGGTCTGACTATCACAAAACCTGTATGACGATTGACTCCGGCAAGATATTTATCAAGTGTTTCTGCTGAGAATACTATCTTTTTCATTGAAGAAGAAGCATGTATCAAATGCACCAATCCCTTATTATCTTTCACGGCAAATCCTAAATGCGAAAAATCAAGACCGGCAATATTAGTAGTAATGGCGATAACATCTCCGTTTTTAATTATACCCCTGGATGAAGCAGCAAAACGTTTTGGAATATACCTTAATGATAATTTGTTTATCCGGGCTTCATGCTCTGACATCACAGATACAAATGCAGGATTGGCTTTAAGTGGAGGATATGCTTCAGGATGAGATGACATATACCCGACTTTCAACGGGAAAAAAGGATATTTCGTGCCAGTATCAACAAGCTTAACAACTCCCTTTACCTGATTATTAAAAATCCAGTCAGTAGTATAATGAAGCCTTGAAGTATAATTATCAAGAACCCCATCACGATATCTGATTTTTTTCAGTTCATTCTTGAAACTTTCAAAATCCCTGTTTTTCGATTGAAGAAGATTATCAAAAGCAAGAACATTCTCAACAAATGTCATACAATCAAAACCTTTGAAATTTACCTGAAGTGTTTCAGGTCCGTCAGCTTCGAGAGTACCTGCTTCGTAAGGACAATCGATAAAATAAAGAGCAATTTTGACAATTCTGTCTCCGGTTTTGAGACCTGATAATTTGCTATTCGCAGCAAAATCCATGAAAGATTTGAAAATATCTTCATCACTCCTCCCCTGTGCTAAAGCAGCAGATGAAGAAAAAGCAAGAACAAGTATTATCAAAAACAACCGGATGGTTTTCATTTTATTCAAATAAGCCCTTACATTGAGCTAAATTGCTTCAGTGTTTGCAATTATAGCCCAATGAAACGGTAAATTTTCTTATCAATAAATAGCTCTGCTGCCGGCCAGAAGAGTATTCTTCATAAGGGCAACACGTGTCATCAGCCCAACTCCTCCAGGAACAGGTGTTATAAATGAACATTTCGGTGCAACTTCATCAAAGTCAGCATCTCCTTTTAGTCTGAAACCACTCTTGGTTTCAGTAGAAGGAACTCTGGTGGTACCGACATCAATTACCACAGCACCTTCTTTTACCATTTCAGCCTTCAGGAAACCCGGTCTGCCCAAAGCGCAAATGATAATATCAGCACTAAGACACTGCTCTTTAATATCTTTGGAATAACTGTGAACTACAGTTACAGTTGCGTTACCCGGATAAGCCTTTTGCATCAGAAGATTAGCTACAGGCTTGCCGACAATATTGCTGCGACCTATTACAACCACATGCTTGCCTGAAGTTTCAATCTCATACCTCTTTATAAGCTCAAGGATACCTGCAGGAGTAGCAGACACAAAAGCAGGAAGGCCAAGACTTACACGGCCTACATTCACCGGATGAAAACCGTCAACATCTTTCCTGTAATCAATAGCTTCAATAATCTTTTGCTCTGAAATATGCTTAGGAAGAGGCAGCTGCACGATGAAACCGTCAACATCAGTATCATTATTCAACTTTTCAACTTCAGCCAGTATGGTTTCCTCATTTACATCATCTTCAAAACGAATCAGAGTAGATTTAAAACCACATTCCTCACAATCCTTCACTTTACCGGCCACATAAGACTCACTGCCACCATCATGGCCTACAAGTATTGCTGCCAGATGAGGTCTTTTTTTACCTTCAGCGACCATCTTCTCAACCTCCTGAGCGATCTCCTTTTTGACTGCACTTGCAACAGCCTTTCCGTCAATTAACTGCATATATTTATTATTATCTTCTTCTCATTCCTTTCAGTGCATTCATACCATTTTTAGTAGTAAATGAATGCATCATTCTCCTGGTTTCATCAAACTGCTTAATCAGACGATTAACCTCCTGGATGCTTGTGCCGCTACCGCTGGCAATACGCTGACGTCTGCTTGAATTGATAATCTCAGGATTGCTTCTTTCCTTTGGGGTCATAGAGCCGATAATAGCTTCAATACTTTTGAAAGCATTATCATCAATATCCATATCTTTAACAGCTTTACCAGCTCCCGGTATCATTGAAACCAAATCTTTCATATTACCCATTTTCTTAATCTGGGCAATCTGAGCGATGAAGTCATTGAAGTCAAACTGATTTTTGGCAATTTTCTTGGTAAGCTTCCTGGCTTCCTCCTCATTGTATTGCTCCTGAGCCTTTTCAACAAGTGAAACAACATCACCCATACCAAGGATACGGTCAGCCATACGTCTCGGATAAAAAGCATCAATTGCTTCAAGCTTCTCGCCTGTACCGACAAACTTAATCGGTTTATTTACGACAGTCCTTATTGATAAAGCAGCACCACCACGGGTATCACCATCAAGTTTTGTCAATACAACACCGTCAAAATCAAGTTTTTCGTTAAATTCCTTTGCCGTGTTAACAGCATCCTGACCGGTCATGGAGTCAACCACGAACAAAATTTCCTGGGGATTGATTGCTTTTTTAATAGCAGCTATTTCAGCCATCATGAGCTCATCAATAGCAAGACGACCTGCCGTATCTATAATTACGAGATCCAGTGCATTCTTTTTTGCAAACTGTATGGCGTTTTTGGCAATATCTACCGGATTCTTGCTGTCAGGCTCACTGTACACTGGCACTTCAATCTGAGCACCGAGTACTTTTAGCTGCTCAATAGCAGCAGGACGATATACGTCGCAGGCAACCAGCAAAGGATTTTTGCCACGTTTGGATTTAAGCATTTTAGCCAGCTTGCCTGAAAAAGTAGTTTTACCACTACCCTGCAGACCTGACATAAGGATTACAGCCGGATTACCCTTTATATTGATATCAATCTGATCACCGCCCATCAAAGCCGTAAGCTCATCATGAACTATTTTGACGAGCATTTCCTTTGGTTTGATAGACTTCAGTACATCCTGTCCCAGCGCCTTTTCTTTAACCTCTTCGGTAAACTGCTTTGCTATCTTATAGTTTACATCGGCATCGAGAAGTGCTTTGCGCACGTCTTTTAATGTCTCTGCTACATTTATTTCGGTAATCTTACCTTGCCCTTTTAGTATCTGAAACGATCTCTCAAGTCTGTCGCTTAAACTCTCAAACATATCTTTAAATTTTTAGGTTGCAAAAATACAAAAAATCGTAATGTCAGACAAGAGCAATGTTGGTCACTTTGCATGATTATCCTGTCTAAAAACAAGATCTGTTATCACCGGCAGATGGTCACTGTACCCGCCCTGATATTTCATGCCGTGATAGGTGCGGAATGGTTTCACACCCAGATATCTTTTGTCGGGCAAAAGCAGGAAATCCTTTTTCATGATTTCAACAGTAGAAACACTCCGGTACAGCCCTCGTGAAACCATGATCTGGTCAAGCAAACCCCAATCAGACTTATCTTTATGAGTACCTGTCCTTTTTGCAATAAATGGAGACATCAGATTAACGATTTTATCAGCCCGCACAGAAGTATATTCTATCCCTGACCCGATGAAACCATTCTGAGGTTTTACCACATATTTATTATCGCAGACAAAATCATTGAAACCACCCCCGGGAGCAGCCCCAAGTACACTTTTTATTGATTTGTTTTCAGGAGTATCATTAAAATCACCCATTATCAGGACAGCAGACTGAGGATCATTTGAGAAAACAGAATCTGTCTTGTTTTTAATTATTGCTGCAACTTCACATCTCCTCTGCTCACTTTCCATCTCTCCTCCCAACCTTGACGGAAAATGACAAACGAAAACATCAATTTTATACAAACCATAAATCCGTCCCGTGACATGAAGTACATCGCGGGATGTCCTGCCGGAACCGTCACTGAAATTAATTTTTATCGCATCGCTGCTATCCACAGTTAAGACATATGGATTATATAATAATGCCACATCAATGCCTCTGGCATCATCTGATTCATAATGTATATAATAGTAGCCAGCATTTTTCAACAATGATGATCTTGTAAGACAATCCAGGCACTTTTTGCTTTCGACTTCTGCCAAACCAACAATATCCGGATACCCGTCATCTCTTGCACAAGCCAGTACACGGGAAATATTTTCAATCTTCTTCCAGAATTTTGTTGGCGTCCATGCTCTCATCCCCCGGGGCAAAAACTCTTCATCACTCTTCAAACTGTCATCATCACAATCAAAAAAGTTTTCAACATTGTAAAACATCACAGTAGCTTCCAAATCTGTATCATCAGACTCAGAAGCCATTATTTTAAGCATTATCAGAGACAACAGCATTACAAACACCATCAATCTCAGCACATCTTTATTTGTCATTTATATTAATATTAGAATTCATCTAAATTAATATATTTATAACATTATTCAAATAAATAATGTATTTTTGCAAGAAAAAAAGTTAGCGGAGATCTAAAAAACAATCTAAGGAAATCATCTTTATTCATTTGGAAGTATGTATCTAATTAAGTACATTTGTAATAATTGAGCTATGCCTGTAATTGATTTGATAAATGGGGTGAAAATCCTGATATACAATGGAGATCACATACCTCCTCATATTCATGCACGATACAATGAATACGAAGTTTTGATCACGATAGTAACTCAGGATATATATGCCGGAGAAATGCCCGGCAAACAACTTAAGATGGTATTCGATTGGTTAGCAGGCAATTCTGATTATGCATTAAAGGTTTTTTATGAACTTAATCCAGGATTAAAATGAGAAAGATAAAAATCCCCAGAATATTGAAGATAAATTGTATCAACGGATTGTCAATATCCGTAGTATTCAATAATGGTGAATCCCGGATCATTGATTTCAGAAAATTATTATTAGATCTGAACGTTAAATCAGATGCGCCTGAGTATATTTTGTTTGAAGAAAAAGAATTTGCCAGGGTTAAATTGAATGAACATACTTTGTCATGGGATAACGTGGAGCAATATATAAGTATGCAGAATGGCGAAAAGAAAAAAGTCCCCTATGAGATTGGGGCTGATGTCTTATTGAAATACAGTAAGCCTGAAAAACAATTATCCCTTATGGGGATTGGTAAAATAGTTCGTGATTCAAGAATTAGTAAAGGGATGTCTCAGCAAGAACTGGCAATAGCGAGCGGAACTTCAAGAACGTACATATCCAGAATAGAAAACGACAGATCTGATATAGAATTAGACACACTTAGAAAGATTGTTGAAACCGGATTAGGCAAGAAGTTGGAAATTATGATCAAATAAAATCTTGCCATAATAGCTCACTCTGCCATACAACGTTTAAACCACTATCGCAACAATCAAATCCATCACATTTGTAAATGTGCATCCGGTTATGATATGCCCACCGGCTTGTTTGAAGAAATTATAGGAATCAAACCTTTCAAGATACTGATTAATATCAAGTCCTTTTTCTGCTGCAATGTCATAAGTCTTGCAATCGACCACAGCCCCTGCAGCATCTGTAGGCCCGTCAGTGCCATCAGTGCCGGCACATAAAACAGTAATACCCATTTTACCCGCAAGCTGCTTGGCACAATACAGAGCAAAATGCTGGTTTCGACCTCCAAGACCATCGCCATTGACTTTTAGTGTGGTTTCACCACCGGCAATGATACACAGCGGCTTCCTCATATTAGCATCCTGATGAATGAAGTAAGTTTTGTATAACAGATAATCAGCCACTTTACAAGCATCTTCTTCCCAGTTAGAAGTAAGAGTCCTCACGTTGAAACCATACTCCAAGGCTTTGTCTGTTGCAGCCTGAAGCGCTATCTTATTGTTTCCGATAATCGCATTCTGACATTTATCAAAAACAGCATCCCCTTCTTTAGGAGTTTCGGGATGTTTGCCCATTTTACCTTCAATGAAATATGAAGACAATTTTGAAGGCTTTGCCGGCATCAATCCATAATTATCAAGCACACCGATTGCATCCAGGTAAGTCGAATCATCCGGATAAGTCGGACCTGAGGCAATAATACTCAGACTATCGCCGACAACGTCAGAAAGTACAAGATTAATCAGAGTGGCAGGATAAATAATTCCTGCAAGCTGTCCACCCTTAACTCCTGAGAAATGTTTACGTACAACATTGAAATCTTTTATTTTAGCACCGCTTTCGAGCAGGAGACTATTTAAAGTTTTAAGATCTTCAAGCGAAAAACCTTCAGGATAATCTGCAAGCAAAGCAGAAGCGCCACCTGAAATCAGACATATTACCAAATCCTTTTCACCGGCATTTGAAGCAATTTCCACCAACTCCTTAGTTGCTTCTATCCCACTTTCATCAGGTACAGGATGTCCGGCTTCACGTATCTTTATTTTATTCAGT
This sequence comes from uncultured Bacteroidales bacterium, assembly GCA_964500535.1. Lineage (GTDB taxonomy): Bacteria > Bacteroidota > Bacteroidia > Bacteroidales > UBA1402 > UBA8389. The sequence continues at coordinate 423 of CAZCPI010000101.1, read as the reverse complement.
TTACAAGCATGTCCATACTTTACAATTACAAGGCCATAAGTAATCCGGTCACCCAGAATACTTTCTACTGCCAAAGCCATAAGTCCGGAGGCTTTCCCGAAACCTAATACATATATGTTATCGTATTCATCAATATTATACAACTTATCAGCGACAGTAAAAACAGATCCCTGCAGCTTAACTTTTTCATTAATCAGTTTATCAGGTTTCACGCTGTCCACGCCGGATAAAAAAATCTCCTTTGCTATATCTTTGTAATCCTTCATTTGTAAACTATTATAAATTGTAACGAATCTCCCCGCCTCAAGAGCAACCGGCATTCATAATTACCCGTACTCTACAAAGTTCACAAATACTTTTTCAAATTCAAAGGAATTTCACTTAATTAAATCGAGAGCTTTTTTAATAACAATTCCGTTTTGG
>CAZCPI010000100.1:0-9138 GCA_964500535.1 uncultured Bacteroidales bacterium | reverse complement strand
ATCTGATGATTATAATATTATTATTTGGATTAAAAGTTGCTGTGAGCGGACAGCCTTTTAACCTCTACAAGGTACTAATTATTCCATTCCGGATACTTTAAATCACCAATATTTTTAAAAACTTTCAAAACATAAATTTTTTATATATCCATTGATGATTCTTATTTTGCTGCTATTGAAGTAATTTTTTGCTTTTAGAACATTTATGTTAACAGGTAACGATAAATATAAATAAATGATTATTTGTAGAGCGAACTATTCTCAGCCTGGTTTGTTAATATACCAGTTAAAACAATAAAACAATCAGTCATGAAACAGTTTAAGTTTATCATTTTAACAATTACTGCCGGATTGTTAGCTTCGTGCGATTTTGGCGGCAATGAAGAAATAACCGGTACACAGTCTCCTATGGGCGAAGTTGGGGTAACGGTTTCAACAAGTACTTCCACGATAGCAGGAGTCAGTAATTTTGCAGGAGAAGTAGTTTCGAATACAAATGGTACTTCAACATATAATGCAACTGCAACAGTTACTAATGAAGCAATAAAGAATTTTTTCTCAAATGTGCCGGGCGTGACAGTTAATGGAAATCAGATTACTGTAGAAGGTATTCAATTTAAAAATACAACCAAGGGCATTGAGTTAAAGACAGGTCCGTCATCTGGTATAATTATGAAGTATGATGTAAATGCAGGTGACAAGTTGCCCATTGGTAGCACGGGTGCTAATCGTGAAGTAATAAGCAAATCCACTACTGATGACTATCAGTATGGCTTTTACAACATCAAAGTAGTTCAGATTGAGGAGTCAACCACCTGGCTGAAAGCTTCACCCGGAATAACAAAGATTACTTACTATGGGAATCATAAGTTTGGTCTGGTAGGTGTTGTGCTGACATTTGATGATCAGACAACAGCAAAATTTCCTGTTTACACAAGCACACAAAATTAAATTTCACAGGGTTTAGTTAATGAAATATATGATAATGTCAGGGATAAGAAAAGAAATTCCACCTTATCCTCATCACAAGAATTTTATTTATCGAAGTAATTTGCTTTTCAAAGCAGATAACCTTTTTGATTTGTTGACTATAAATGGTCCGGCTTATGCAATTAAAAGAAGATTAAGATATCTAGTTAATGGTTTCCCCGTACCATATTTGTTATTAATTGATCCTACGAGTGCATGTAACCTGAGATGTAAGGGCTGCTGGGCATCTGATTACAATAAAAAAAAGGAACTTACTTATCAGAAACTTGACGAAATACTTACAGAGGCTTCAAAACTGGGAGTATGGGATATAACGTTCAGTGGGGGAGAACCTTTGCTGAGAAAAGATGATATCGTCAGCCTGTGCAGGAAACATAAACATTTATCTTTTTCGATGTTTACAAATGGAACTCTGATTGATGAAGTTTTTGCCGATATTTTGAATGAAATTGGAAATCTGAATGTTTATTTAAGTATAGAAGGTTTCAGAGAGAAAACTGATTACAGAAGAGGTGACGGGACTTTTGAAAAAGTAGTAAATGCGATGTCAATACTTAAAAGCCGGGACATAGGCTTTGGCTTTTCAGTTTGTTATCATGCAAAGAATTTTGAAGAAGTATGCAGTGATGCGTTTCTGGATTTTATTCGTGAAAAAGGTGCATGGTTCGGATGGATGTTTAATTATATGCCAATAGGCAGCGATGCTGATATTGAATTTGTTTTAAAATCACAAGACAGAAGGTATGTTAAGGAAAAGATTGAGGAGTATGTAAAAAAACATAATTTTCCGATATTCGACTTTCCTAATATGGGGCATATGGCTATCGGCTGTGTTGCTGCCGGCAATGACTATACTCATATTAATGCGAATGGTGATGTTGAGCCATGTGCATTTTTTCATTATTCTGATTCGAATATTAATGAGAAATCGTTACGTGAATCTTTGGCATCACCTTTTTTCAGGCATTTCAGACAAAATAAGCCAAATAAAAATCCATTCAGCCCCTGTCCGATTATGGATGATCCGGATTGTCTGCTGAAAATTACGGATTTTAAATGTGTTCATTCCACGCATCTGAATGATTCTGAATCAGCGGAAGCTCTTTATGAAAAGACTAATCCTATTGCTCTGCAATGGGCTCCTGTGGCTGTGAATCTTACAAATGAATTGACTGATGCTGAAAAGAAAAAACTCAGACTGATGAGAAAGTATTTATTGTTTAAAGACAAAGATTAAACTTATGCACAAAAACTATCTTTTACCATTTGGCCTGAAATTGCCGGGTTGGATAATCCTGGTAGCAGGTGTCTTGTTATCAATACTGTACATCGTTTTTGATTTCAGGTTTATGATGCCTGTTTTCGCCGTATTCTCATCATTTTTTGAAACCAAATATTTTGCAACTTTCAAAACCAATTTTGCTGATGAAACCACGATGATAATTCTTTTCACAGGTTTGTTTCTTGTTGCCTTTACCAAAGAAAAAAACGAATCCGGTTTTGATCAGGATTTAAATAATATAAGATTTATTGCTTTGATTAAATCTATATATATCAATGCCTTTATTCTTTTGTTTTCTATACTTTTTATATACGGGCAGGGTTTCCTTTTTATAATGATTTTTAATCTTTTTTCCTGTTTAATGTTTTATGTCATTATTTTCCTGATTATGCTTAAAAAATACAAAGCAGATCTGAAAAACAAAGGCAATGAGTAAACTTTTCCGTAGTTTTCGGGGTTTCCATATAAAGCAATACAGACCTGTTACTTTTTTGACTGAAAACAATGCTCACTTTTTATTTTTGGGGATAGATAATGGTACCAGTTATTTTAAAATCACATATATCGGTGATAATCGAATTGATGGAATTTTCAAAACAAGTTGGGTAGAATGTTGCGGTGATAAAACAGCATATGATGTTCATGGAGATTTTTCAATTCCTGACATAAGATATTTGCATTAAACTGAATATCGACAATTTTGAAAGCTTTAAAATGTAATTTTGATAGTTGGTTTTTATTCTTGCAATAAGTGTTTTAATCTTCAGTAGATAAAGTCAACTTAAGCTAGTCTCCGAGTTGTAATCAAAAGTTCCAGCTATTATCCTTATTTCCCATTCAACCTTATTTTTTTAGCTCTCGGTTTGCCTGATTTAAAGTTTTCTTTAATTATGTATATGCCTGATTGATCCGTTTTATTCAATTGAATCCCCTGTAGATTATAAAATTGCGTCGATACAAGTAGGTCTTTAGAATTAGCATCTATAAGATTTTTAGTATTATCAGTAATTTCCTTTACCCAAACAACATCAAGACTGCGGAATAGGTGTCTGTTTTTAGCCGATTCAGATCCCAGATCAAATATGCCGAAACCACTGTATGTATTTGGAGTGATGTTTGCTTGCATATCAACGACTTTTTGAGAAGGATGATCTGTCCACTCAGTAACGGCAGAAGGAGTCTGGGGAGTGGTTGACTCGACATGAGCGATAAGCTTGCCTGTTGAATTATCTGCTGATAGAGTAATAAGGCAGTCACTTATCATGGCAGAAGACCATACCGGGTCGCAAAGTGGTACGACAGTGCCATCTTCTTTATATTCCACAAGATAGAACATAACGGATTTACCACCCTGAGATATGCGCATTAATCGCAAAGCATAGCCTCTTTGCAATTGTAAGTCATACTTAATGAAAATATCAAGGAATTGCCCGGCTGAGCCGAAACCCTGACCAGCCATTTTTTCGGGATTAAGGTTCATCTCAATTTTCATATAATCTGATGTCGCAACCGGAGTGTAAAACAACTGTGCACCTTTTTTGGTGAAGTAAAGCCCGTATTTTATTACATCATCAGTTGATGCCGCTCCGTCAAGCCCCGCATTAGTAAATTCCCAACCACTAACTGTGGTTGAAGGTACTATTGTAGTTAATAGTGCTTCAGTTCCTAATTTATAGCCGCTTTTCCTCCAGTCAGTGAGCTGAGTCGCCGTCGGGCTGGCATTCTGAATAGTCCAATAACCTGGTTTTATAGAAGTTGAATACTCAACAGGGAAATTTTGGAAATCGGTTTGAATCTTAAAAGGCTGTTTAATATTGTCGCTAATAATTTGTTTATCATAGATCAAACGTACGGCTTCACCGGTAGAAGATACATTGTGTTTGGGCTTAATTTCAACGCCTATGTATTTACCGATATCAGCAGGTTCAAGTTTGTAATATTTCTCTGGTATATCGAGGCGTGAAACAGAAACTGTCGTTTTAGCATCCCAGTTATTATTATCCAATCTGTACCAGGTAATTACTGATTGGTCGGTTAGCGCCGGATCGGGCAGATTTAGCTTATAATCAATGCCGATTTTACCATCAGCAGGAGGAATTATCGATTGTGGACCATCAAAAGCAGGTGCATTCATCTGTGCAGGATTTATGGTAATAAGTGAGGCACCTTGAAGACCTATGGCGCTTGTTGCCGTAATCACAACGCTAAACGGCGCATAAGTGTTATTCGTGCCTTGCACTGTACAGGTCTTGCCGTCAGCCGAAGGTGTGATTGTTATATTTGTGGCATATTTTGCGTAATCAGGAGCCAGACTCCACACGATAGCACCGGCATTGCTGATTGAAGCAGTAGTCGGGCCTGCAACTGTGCTTGTGAGTGAAACGCTGCCACTTTCAGTCACCATAGACTTGTTGTTTGGACTTATTGTAAGTGATGTCGGTACATTATCTGCTCCGGCTGTTTCAATTATAGTCTTTACTCCAAGCGGATCCCAGTTATCACTTCCGCGTAAAAGATTATAAGTGTTGTAAACAACGCCTTCGGCTGTTGTTATTTTATATGCTTTCAGAGCATCTTTGTTTGTTAAATCTACGGCAAGACCAGGTACTGTGCCGCTCATATCTACCTGTGTGCCATTCCGGGTAATGTTGGACTGATATGCACGCAGGTATTTAGGCGGCACTTTTGTCCATTCAATGGGTTTATTAACAGGATTCCCGCTGTCGTTTATACAGGTAAATGCCCCGTCAATATTAACACCTGATGTCTGGCTTTTTGTCATATATTGCACGCTGGCTTCATTTGTGCTTTGTGAGCGAAATACATTATTGAGGAGCACAGAACCGCTGATTGAGCCAAAAGGCATCGAACCATAAAAATCAAAGTTACAATTCAGGTAAACTCCCTTCATTAAAGAATCGTCTGTTGACTCAAAGTGGCAGTTTGTATATAGCGTTCGGCTACCGGCGGGAGGAGTCAGATTAAGACGCGAAACAAATGAACAATTGTCAGCCCAGACTTTACCATTAATCGATGAGAAACCAAATAACTGGGCCTGAACTCCATTGTTTGTTCTTCTCTGACGGTTCAACTCCGGCTTAAGCGGGAAAACCAGGTCAACTGTGCAATAATTACCGTAAGTGATGTTTTTAGTATTAAAGCCGTTAGCTGTGAGGTTAAATACATTCCAGTTACCGTCCGAGCCATTAGACTGCCCGCGATTACCGCAAATTACCACATTATTGTAATTTTTGGTAAGTCCGATAAATTCTATATAAGAAACATTCAGGACTGCACCATCAAGACCATGCCTGTTGGTTTCACCGGCAGAACTTGAAATAGTCTGATCATCAGGGTTATCTGTCCAGTAAACCCATGGTGCAAAATAGACTTTGACTGGAGTAGTTTCAGTGCCTGCCGCTTTATTAGTGGCATCATTTATAAATGGTCGAAGTGCTTTAACATTAGCCTTATCGTCATCAACTTCATTAAAAACATAGGTATAGCTGTTGGCAGTAGCTGTAGAAAGGCTCCCGTCAACATAAAGAGCATTGGGGCCCAGATCAATTCTCTGCCCGTTATAAACGATATAATCGCCGTAAAACTCAACCGGATCGCTGGTGTCAAGAGGAACATTAATATAATTAGCCGCGAATACTGAGCTTGCAGTTAAAGGCAGTAATAAAAAGAGCAACACAACAAAAGAAGCACGCTTCCAGCAGTAAGAAGAAAAACTTATCCATTTTTGAGTAAAAATAGTACTCAGGGCATGACCCGCCTGAATCTGCCCATTGAAAAAAGTGTTTGTGTTTTTCATACGTTAATTTTTATTTTTAACACTAAGGTCGTATGGAACACCGCATGCCAAAATTATAATTAACCCGGACGTTTTATCGAAGCATGCTCGTTTCATAAGTTGTTATATAATGCTGTAAATATAGTGTAAATGAGATAAATAACACAAAATCCCACATATAAAAAATGATTGATGTTTTTGTTTTATATTTACGTATAACTAAATCTTTAAAACTTTAGCAAAAGTATCTGTTAATACAAAGACTTATTAAATATGGAATATAACAAAGTAATGCCAGCTCTCTTTTTGGGGCACGGCAGTCCGATGAACGCTATTGAAGAGAATGAATTTGTGGCCGGTTTCAGGATGATAGCAAAGGACATTCCAGAACCGGTCGCAATTCTTTGTATATCTGCCCATTGGGAAACCAGGGGAACATTTGTTACAGCGATGGAATTTCCCAAAACGATTCATGATTTTGGCGGTTTCCCCAAGGCACTTTTTGAAGTTGAATATCCGGCTCCCGGCAGTCCTGAATTAGCAGGTGAGGTTAAAGCATTGGTTAAAAAAACTGATGTATTGCTTGATTACAATTGGGGGCTGGATCACGGTGCCTGGAGCGTTATCAAACATCTTTATCCAGATGCAGATGTTCCGGTAGTTCAATTAAGCCTTGATTATACAAAACCGGCTCAATATCATTTTGAACTGGCAGGTGAATTGTCTGAACTAAGGAAAAAGGGTATTCTGATCATTGGAAGCGGCAATATTGTTCATAATTTGAGGATGGTTGCCTGGGAAAAGCTAAATGGCGAACCTTTTGCATATGACTGGGCGACAGAAGCAAATGAAAAAATGAAGTCGCTGATTATTAATAGCGATTTTCAAAGCCTTATCGACTACAGGACACAAGGTAAAGCCTTTGATCTTGCGATCCCGACGCCTGAACATTATTTGCCTTTACTATACATTTTAGCCCTAAAGAACGAAACTGACGAAACCACCATATTCAATGACAAACCTGTAGGAGGCTCATTAACAATGACATCACTTAAACTGAGTTAATATATTATTGCGAAACCGGATTCGCTTAATAAAAACGAATCCGGTCTTTTTTGATGCAATACAAAAAACTAAACTTATGTAGCGCAGGGAGCTTTTTACTGTCTTTTCTTTGGAGACTCGTTCATATACAAATATGTTTTTTTGTACCCGCCAAAGTCAACAACGATTTTTTCAAGAACCAATCCCGGAGAAAGAGGCTCTATGGATAACAACTGAGTGCCATCAGAAGTTTCAGGAACTTTGAAATTTACCGTTTTTTCTATGATTCGCCTTGCTACTGTAGGATAAAAAACAGAGTAAATGTTTTCCTTTTTCTCATTTAACTCAGAGTTTATATTTACAATACTATTTGAACCGCCTTTTAATCCGATTTTATACTCATGACCATTGATATTGCTGAAAGCCAGAGTTGATTTGACAACTACATGAACTTTAATCGAATCAGTATTTTCCGGCAGTTTAAATTTATAGGATATAGCAGCATCTTTAAAAGATTTGCTGTAAGGCATCAGGGATATTCCGCTCAAAGTCCTGCCTAAATACGGTATAACAGTCCATTTGGCTTGTTCAGAGTCTTTGGTTTCAAAATAATGCTCTGCTTCCATAGCGATGAAACCATTGTCGGGAGAGAAACAGTATCCGCCTTTAACTTCAGCGCTATCAATCCTGTAAATTTTTGGTAAAATATCAGCCCTGAAATTATCGTCCCATGATCTGTAGCCAATATGTTTTTGTATCATCATGCCTTTCCACTTTCCTCCCGACATTACATTATTGTAGTCATTCATCAGATATGCATCCCTTTTAAATGTCTTTTCAACTCTGTCAGCCCATTCGTTTGCTTTAGGGTCATTTTCGGCATAAAGTTTATGATTCATTGCCTGCGAATAATACATCTCATACAAATTTGACATTGCCTGTACCGGGAACAAAATCAATTGTTTGTATGCATCCTTGTGTTCAGGGTCTATTAACAAATTTAATCTCAGGGCTTCAGATTCAAGTCTTGCATAATCATCTGCTACACTTTTCCATTCACCGGTTTCAAGATTATATGTATTGGCATCAAGCATTTCAGGTGTGACTCTGCCATTGTATTTTGAATACAGATTTAATATTCTCATTGCTTCATCTGCAAATTGCACTCCAAATTGCTGAGCACAAAACTGACGGGGGTGATCAAGTAAATTCTGTGCATTAAGTTTTGTGGGATTCCATGCCATATCCATAAATAGAGTAATCGGATATTCCATCGGTTTCAAATCACCTACATTCAGCACCCATAATTTATTGACTCCATAATCATATGTCAACTGAAGCTGTTCCCACATGTTTTGAATGGGAGTGACATTCAACCATTTATAATTTCTTGGAGCACCGACATAATCAACGTGGTAATAAAGTCCCCAACCACCCGGGTGCTTCCTTTCCTGTTCGTTAGGTAGTCTGCGGACATTTCCCCAGTTATCATCGCATAAAAGCATAATGACATCGTCGGGTACTCTTAATCCTTTTTCATAGTAATCAAGGACTTCTTTATACAAAGCCCAAACCTGAGGTGTTTTAGCGGCTGGTTTCTTTGTTATTTTTTCAATAATATTCCTCTGATTTTTGATAATTCTGCCGAGTAGTTCTGTGTTAGTGCTTTCAGACATGGCTGCATCACCATCGCCTCTCATGCCTATCGTGATTAAGTTTTCTGTATCTTTTGCACGCTCAATACCCTGACGGAAAAATTCATCAATGATTTTTGAGTTGGTTTCATAATCCCATTTGCCATGCTCTTTTCTTTTTCTGGTCCATTCCTGATGATTCCTTGCCATTGGTTCGTGATGGGATGTACCTATAACCACTCCCATATCATTCGCAGTCTTAAGATTGAGAGTATCGTCACTGTAAAATGCCCATGACCACATAGCCGGCCAGATATAATTACCCCTTAATCTTAATATCAATTCAAATACTCTTGCATAAAACCTGTGATCGCCATAGTTTGTTCCATAAG
>CAZCPI010000099.1:0-9153 GCA_964500535.1 uncultured Bacteroidales bacterium | reverse complement strand
TTCTCTTTAGTGAATAATTGCACCAATCGTTTTGTAATTCTAATCAGTTATTCTTAATATCTTTCTTATAATTACTTCCATCAGGTATTAATCAAAAAGCAATAGCCCCCTCCGGAATCCGAAGGGGGCTATCTTTATTTAGACCTTGAAGTCATCTGACTTCTCAGTTTTGAACTTTATTAATTGTTCAATACATTAACATTAATACCATCGGTTACTTTAATTTTTTGTCCCCAAGTAGTCGTAACAGTAACATCACCTCTGTAATTGTAGTCACCTTGTAGGTCAATACCATCATTAAAGGTTGAATTACCTGTTTCATGCCATTGGAATACACCATAGCCAAATGGGCTCTGACCGGCAACAACCCAACCATTTGTATTGTATGGAGCTACTGTACCGTAAGAAGGTGTTAAGCCAACATAAGTATAGTTCATACGTGGGTCAACCTGTACGCCAGCAGCTGGTGTAAATGTTGGAGGAGTAGCTAAGCTAATAAACTGATCAAATGCAGTTTTAGAAGCTAAGTTTTGTTTGGTAATGTTGTTAGTTATTACCATACAAGCCCATGGAGAATACTGGTAACCAGTATTTGTTTCTAGGAATTGTACAGGTGTGCCACTAGCTGCGATAGATACAGGACTTTCAAACTTGACATTAAATTTAGTTAGATATTGTGAACCAGTATAGAATCCAGCAATAGTCAAATCTTGAACTCCATCACCATTTTTATCAACATTGAAGTTAGCTTCAATTTCAGCTTTTCTGTTCCATGCTTTTGTAGCACCAATATGTACAAAAGTATCACAAGCCAATGCCGGAGCAACTGTACCATTACCAATTGTTAATATTGATCCGGATAGTGTACCGTTGGTTGGTTGAGCAGGTTTATTATCCTTAGCTAGATTCTTGGCAGCATAAACTGGAAGACCTGCATTAAGAATAGCCATAGCAACGTCACCTTTAGATTTATAAGTAGGATCTTGCATAACAGGTGTTAAGAATGCATCATTAATATCACCAGTCATAGTCCAGGTTGTAGCGTTTGTGGCTTCACCACGGATAAGAAGGTTTCCTTCAACATCCCAATAATGTGACAATTTGGTCATCGTAACAACTGGATTATTAAAGTCAACTGTGATAGTGATAGTCTTCTTGGTTGTCTTTGATACAGTGGTACCCTTATAGTTCACATAAGTATAAGTACGAACAATCTTATATGTACCTAATGAGTCATTCTGATTGTATATAAGATCTACATTACCAGTTAAGTTAGTATTGCTGAACTGCAATGGCTTAACAGCAGGAGTATATTTCAGATAACCTTTTGTTGCGTGTAAATAATAATATTCATCAGCAATGGTTGTTCTGATCTGTTGTGCTGGCAACTGATTGATATTCTGGAATGAGTCAGTAGGAATACCAAAGCTTGCATTTACATCAGTATTGTTATATGTGTAAATCTTAATTGCAGGAACAGTTGCAGAAGTATGCTGACCATAAACTACAGTGTAACCTTCAGAAGCAAATACTTCGTCACCACCAGCTGATGTAGCATCTTTTGCATATACATAGAATGTTTTTGTATAAACAGGTCTGTTAATACCCGGCAAATACAATGTAGCCTTAACTAAAGCACGTTTCCAAACTGCTAATGAACTCTTAGCTGTTACAGTACATGTGTTGTTTCCATTATCAACTAATGTGTACTTGTCATTTTCACATAAAGGATCTGAAGTATTATCAAAACTAAATTTGATTTGATAAGCAAAGAATTTACCAAGGTCAACACGGTCTCCTGCTGATTTGAATCCTGCAATAGGAGCGCAAGTTACACTTGTAGCGGTTGGATAATCAAAGCTGTAATCAGGAGCTGCAAATGTACCGGCAAATGCAGTTGAGAAGTTTTTACCAACACTCAAAGCTGCATTAGCAAGGTTAATAGCAGGTCTTAAAGCTGTTACATAATTTGACCATACATAGCTGCTACCGCCAGCGATTGTGTCAAGAGTATTCTTAACAACCAAAGCATACAACTTGTTGTTTAAGATCTTTGTTTTATCGTTAACTGACAACTGCAATGCACCTGATGCATATGAGTTTTGAGTTACAGCAATCAAACCAGCAGGAGCAGAAGCTTTTCTCTTAGCAGCAGTAACAACTGTTGTTGAAACTTCTTCCAAACCAGCCAAATCAAAGTTAGCATCTTTAACACCAGCAGGGTTAATTCTGTATGAGAATGTCAAAGCTTTGCTTGTAGCAAATGTATCTTTATTTGTAACGCCGTCATTTACACCATTATTATTATCATCATAATAAAGACTTGGCATATAGATTACAGGAACTGCAGCAGCTGTTGTATATTCAGGATAGTAAACTATGCTTGAAACATACTGAGTAGCCATAGGAATAGATACTGAGCTATTGGTTGTTCCATCAGGATTCTTGATAGTAATTACAGTGTATTCTTCGCCTACTACAGCAACAATGCTACCAGCTTTTGCAGGAACAGTTGTCTTAACACCGTTTACATACCAGTAACCATCGTTACCAATTGTCCATGCATCAGGAGCAGCCTTAACTGGTTGTCCACCTGAAAGAACCTGTGTTCCGTTGATGTACCAGTAACCGTTCTGTACATATGGGGTCTGGCCTGCAGCACCTGCATCACCCTTGTCACCCTTAACGCCTGTAGCAGAAATACCTGTGTCTGTACCGTTGATGTACCAGTGACCGTTAGCACCGATAGTTGGGGTAGCACCGGCAGCACCTGTATCACCCTTAGCACCTGTAGCGCCTGTAGCACCTGTGTCACCTTTAGCACCAGCAGCTTTAACACCTGTGTTAACGCCGTTTACATACCAGAAACCGTCAGCACCAATAACAGGAGCAGCACCGTCTTTACCGTTTACACCGTTTGTACCGTTAATACCGTTTGTACCGTTAACACCATCTTTTCCGGCAGGACCGGCAGGACCCTGAGCACCTGTTGCACCCGTAGCACCTGTAGCACCATCTTTTCCGGCAGGACCGGCAGGACCCTGAGCACCTGTTGCACCTGTTGCACCTGTTGCACCTGTTGCACCTGTTGCACCTGTTGCACCTGTAGCACCCTGAGCTTTCCAGTCAGTTTTAACGCCATTGATGTACCAGTAACCGTCAACGCCAATAGTTACAGTAGGAGTAACTCCGTCTTTACCTGCTGCGCCTGTAGCACCGGTAGCACCTGTAGCACCAGTTTCTCCTCTGGCTTTTACACCTGAATTTACACCATTGATGTACCAGTTTCCGTCAGTACCGATAGTGATAACTGTAGAAGCGCCATCTTGTCCATTTGTACCGTTGTTGATACTTGAAACTGTACCATCAGAGAATGTAATCTTGATGCCGGTAGAAGTGTTTTCTACTTTCTGTACAAATTTTCCAGCCTCAACAAGGCTAAGAATTGATTCAATGTCACTAGTGTTTGCGTCAATTTGTTCCTGCAAGCGGTTAATATCGTCGTCATAATCCTTACATGAAGGGATTAAGCCGGGAATTACTGCAAACAGAAAAGCCCACTTTGCCGCATTTAAGAATCTCGTCAAAAGATTTTTCTTTTTCATAATTTTTAAAAAATTAAGTGAGTAATTGGTTGTTGATAAATTTGTTTATTCAATATTCCGTCAGGTTAATAAAAAAATTTATATGAGAAACTGCACCGGGACCGGTGCGGGTTATGTCGATATTCATGATATATTTAAAAACTGCTTTCAAGCTTTATTTTTTTAATAAAGTGGAAAAATGCAATCAGGCACTTTCCAACAAATTTTTGCAAACATACAATATAAAATCGCAACAACAAATAATTTTGAAACTTTTTTATAAAAAATAGTGATAAAAGGTAATCTTGCTTTGTTTTGTAATGTGCTGTGTGCGGGGAGATACACGCATATTTCTTCAAGTGACGTTTTAATTATTTCACCTAATTATCAAAAGCAAACCATACACATTTTTAATATAAAGTTTTTTTTAATTATGAATGAGGTTGCGATAACTGAATTCAGCTATTTTAACATTACAGTTTATTAGATGCTAAAAGTTACAAAATAGCTACAACATTAACATATATTAACATATATAATAGGTTTAAAAACTCCATTTAAGCCTTCCGAATAAACAGTAGGTATTTCCAAAATATGCATACTCACTTTTTTCATCGCCTGTAAGTATCTGAGCTGTAAATAATAAATCAAGATTGTCGGAAAGGGACAGGTTTACTGATGGTCCTATGTATGCTGAATTGTCTACAGGATTAAAAATTGTAGCAATATTCAGATTAATCAATGGGCTTACCGGATACGACACCTGACCGAAGGTTTCAAATTTGCCGGCTGATAGTCTTTTGGCGCTTAAAGTCTGGTTAGGATCCAATAAAGAAAACCCTGCACCATCTTCTGTCGATCCCAAACTATTATATAAGAAAGAAAAATTAATGAAAAGCGAATTTTCAAAAGTCCTGTCTGCGGATATACTTGCTGAAACTGCTGTCTTTTTGTTCAGTGCGTCTTTTTTTAAAGGTTTGAAAATGCTGCCTTCGCCTCTGAACGAATAATCTCCAATATTACCGGACCAACCCAGACCAAAAACCAGATCATCTTTATCTTTTCCTCCGATTAACTGAATATCGTAGTCATATATATTAAAAAGGTAACGGGCTGCTGCCGTTATTTTTTTTGAGCTGTCTGTTTTGACTGCAATGTCCAGACTTGAAGAAGGAGAGGTATACCAGGTTAAAAGAGCAGCGTCACTTCCCGGTCTCTCTTCATAATCAAAATCCGTATAAGAAAAGGCATTAAAGAGATCATTCGGATTCCATACGAGATTTATACCCCAGTTGATACGCTGCCTGCCAGCACGGAGTTGCATATTATGCCAGGTATATTCAGCAAAAACCCTGTCAATAGTTGTGTTCACAAACCAGCTGTTTTTTTCAGCTATATTCCAGGATAAATCAACAAGACCATTGTCTTGCTTTATAAGCCCGGCGTAGCCATTTATATCTTTTATCATTTTTCCTGAAAACAAACGATTTCTTACACCAAAATGGAATTTAAAATTATCCGAGGGTGTCCAGTCAAGGTTTATCCTGTTGTGCACGAGATTAAATGCTGTCCATTTAAATTCGTTTTCGGGAGAAATCATAACCGGTTTCTCCAGTATATATGCGGCCAACATATCCTTGACGTATCCGTTTACAGATAATTGTTGCGCTGTAACGATGAAACCGGGAAAAAAGAATAACAATAAAAGATAAGCTTTTCTCATTTTTTATCTGACCTCACATCACTTACTATTTTACCATCTTCAAGTACGATAATCCTGTGGGCTTTGTTCATAACTCTCTGATCATGGGTAGAAAAAATAAATGTTATTTCTTCTCGTCTGTTGAGCTCCTCCATCATTTCAAGTAGTTTTTCAGTCGATTTTGAATCCAGATTTGCTGTCGGTTCATCCGCAATTATAAATTTTGGCTTCGAAGCCATAGCTCTGGCAACAGCAACTCTTTGTTGCTGACCGCCTGATAATTGATTAGGGCGGCTGTTGACTCTGTCTTTCAAGCCAACTTCAGCCAGAATTTCATTTGTTCTGGATTGAATAGCGTCTTTTGATGCTCCCTGCAATTCCATTATAAATGCTACGTTTTCAAAAGCTGTCAGTACAGGTATCAGATTGTATGACTGAAAGACAAATCCTATGTTGTTAAGTCTGAAATCGACAAGTTGCTTTGAATTCAGGGTTGTGATATCAGTGTTATCAACAAAGATATTACCTGAAGTAGGGTAGTCAAGACCACCTATCATATTAAGCAGCGTTGTCTTACCTGATCCTGATGGGCCTACGATAGCTGTAAATTCACCTTTTTCGATAATTAAATCAACATGATCCACGGCCGTAACCTGTATGGCAGTGTTGTTGTAAATCTTGACAAGGTCTTTTATTTCGATCACATTCATGTTTTTATCATTTTAATTGTCAGTACGTATGGCTTCTACCGGATTCAGACTAAGAGCTTTACGGGCAGGATATATTGAAGCAAGTATGCCGGTTACAATTACGAGCAGGGTTACGCTGAAGAAAAATTCGGGAGTAATGTGAGGATATACCAGAGATGACCATCCCATGGCTTCAAAACCTTCTTCCACAGATGAAAAATCAAGTCCTGTGTGACCTGTTATCAGAATTATAATCCATCCAGTTAACATCCCCGCAATGGCTCCGACTAATGTTAGAAATATGGTTTCAAGCATAATCATTGCAAATACTCTCTTTTTGTTCATTCCAATTGCCATTAACATTCCAAGTTCTTTGGTTCTGTCAAGTATTGCCATCAGCATGGTGTTAATTATACCGAACGCAAGAGCAAATAATATGAATCCCATTATAATAAGGTAAAAAAGATTCATGTACTCAGAAATCATACCTGCATCAGGAGCCATTTCACGCCAGTTCATGACACTTACCTGAGGAAATTTCACGTGCAACAATTCCTGAAAATCGTTTTCATCAGCATCCTTATTTAATAGTATACCAATTTCATGAGAATCATCTGAATTTAAACCGGTCAAACCTGCCAGATCCTTTTTAAGAACATATGCATTCATCTGATCAAACATGGTATTATCAGTTTTGTAAATACCACAGACCCTGAAAGACTGACTTACAAGCTCGCCGTTTACGTCCGTAAAAGTGAAAACTATTTTAGATCGTATCCTGTAATGTTCTGATTTTTCCAGGATTTCTGACCCGTATTCAGTTATTTCTTTTTTGTTCAGAAGTTTGGTGAGCTCTTTTTTCATAAGATCTCCTGTATTGAATCTTATGTTAGACAAGGATGAAAGTTTTCTTATTATCTGATAAGGGGCTCCGGTCTTCTCAAGACTGTCAATATAACTAACCGGAATCCCGAAATTTTTAATTCTTAAAAGTTCAGCTGTTTTGTCACTTATAAAAATCTGATTAGAATCGGCTTCATTAAGATATTCCCCACCGTCATGAACTATTTTATTATATAAATCAGATATGGATTTCTCGTCTTTAATATTAACACCATTTAATACCAAAGCTGTATTTCCTCTGGAAGTTGAAGCCATTGCTGTAACTTTTATTCTGCTGCTTACTGCTTTAACTTCAGAAGATTTCAAAAGATAATCTTTAATGCCTGTAGCATCCTGCAATTTATTTCCGATTTCTTCATTGTTGAGGTATTCAGGGTTATGGATTTTCAGATGACCATCTTCAGTGAAAATTACAGTTTTAATCCTTTGATCTACCCAGCCAAGCATCAGTCCGGATGTAAAGACACCTGCAGTCGTACCAAGCAGCACCGCCGTCATAACTATGAGACTTCTCTTCTTGTTTCGCCAGATATTTTTCCAGGCGATACTCCAGACCATTGATGTGCGCTCCTTGCGTGTATTATCCATGTATCGCTTTGATAACGTTTAATTTAAGTATTTTCCTTACAGGTAAATAAATTGCAGCCAGTATCATTATAAAAATAACAATGCCCTGACTGAAAAAATAGCTTTCAAATAATGCCATCGGCATTACCGGATCAAATCCAAAGTCCATGTACATTTTGGCAAGTTCACCTGTAAATCTGAATGGATGGTAATGACCGATAATCAACACAGGTACGGTGGATAACATGCCTGAAACCGCTCCAATCATACCCAGAAACATCATTTCCATGGTAACTATGCCGGCAAGTTTCCTTCTTTTCATGCCAATGGCAACCATTACGCCAAACTCTTTCATTCTTTCTGAAATCATCATTTGCACCGTACCGTATATGCCAAAGAAAATAATGACATATAAAATTGCCAGAAATAGCAAACCACTTTTATTATCGCCCTCTATTTGCTGTTTTAAAGTAGGTGTTATTTCTTCCCAGTTTCTTACATTAAAACTAACGGGGTCAAGATTTTGAGTTAATCTCGACTGCGTTAATTTCATTTCATCTGAGTTTTTCAGGTTTATAGCGATTGAAGTAATCTGTCCTGAAAGACTGAGGAATTCATTTGCCCTGGCTATAGACATGTAAATGAGTTTATTGTCAATATCCGGAGAAGGCATTCTGACTATTCCTTTAACGGGAAAAACTCCTGCGGCACTGACACCCTGATAACCCTGTCCCATTAGCACAATCGAATCTCCTATGTTGATTTTCAGATATTTGGAAAGTCTGTCCGAAATTAAAACGCCGTCATCGATATCATTCAGATACGAACTGTTAACGCGGGTATCTTTGTAAATCCTTTCGAGTACGTTTTTATCTTTTTCAGTGAAACCGGTTTCAGAAATAATATTTTGTTTCGAAATGAAAGACTGGTTTTCGAGAGATTTTATTTTTTCTCTGACAGATTCGGAAACGTTTTTATCATCGATAATGTCTTTTACTGATTCCTTTGTAAAGCGATATCTGACAAGCTTCTGCTTAGGATCAGACATTTGAAGCTCTTTTTCGGGGGAAATCCCGACAAGTATAATACCTTTTGAAAGATTGCCTGTCGAAACCAAAGCAAAAGACTCAATTCTGGGTACAGCTACTTTAACATTCGGATCAGCATTGATTTTTGAAATAAGGTCCTGAGAAAGAGGGAAGACATTGTCAATACCCGGATCATCAAGATAGTCTGAATTCTGAATCTGCAGATATCCGGTAAAGGATTCTATCAACTGCTTAATCATGTGATTATATGTGCCCAGCTGAAAGGATCTCATTGTTATGGCAAAGAAAACGGCAAAATAGATGGAGGCAGCAGTAATAATGGTTCTTCTGCGGTTTCTCCACAGGTTTCTCCATGCTATTTTGATTATATCCTTCATTGAAAGTAATTATTTGATTCGTTTCATATTTTGTTGAGTAAAGAAGTCTTTACCGAATGAAATATTAAATTTCATATCATCTATTGTGATATGAGTCTTGTTGCCCGGCTCATCTGCAGGGATAATATCTATAGTCGAGGGTATTTTTCTGTCCTGAAAACTCTTAATGTCTGAAGCAATATGAGTCTTTACCAGGTAACCGTCCTCGTCAAAATATTCACTTTTCATTTCAAAATAGTCATCTTCTGAAATCCACAGGTTTATTTTACCCCAAACAACCAC
>CAZCPI010000098.1:0-9188 GCA_964500535.1 uncultured Bacteroidales bacterium | reverse complement strand
ATCAGGCTTACGGCATTATTATATGTCCTGTCAGTCGTGCCGAAACCGGGCATCGTTATACCTGTTATATTTTCTCTCGGGTAATTAAGCTTATCAAATGTCTTTACAGTAACAAGTAAAGCCAAAGTTGAATCCAGACCTCCTGAAATACCTATCACAGCCTTGTCACATTGTGTATGAACCAGCCTTTTCGCAAGACCATGTACCTGAATATCAAAAAGTTCCTTGCAATGTTCATTTAGCTCGGGTCCGTCAGGGACAAAGGGATGTGCAGGAAACTCACGAATGATTTCATCTTCATCAAGATTAGTCATAGCGAATGAGAAAATCCTGTATTCGGGACTTTCAGGCAGGTTTCCCGCAGTGAAACCGGTATGTCTTCGTCTGTCGTTATCAAGACGTTCCACATCAATATCAGCAAAAATCAACTGGTTTTCCATGCTGAACCGTTCAGATTCTGCCATTAATTTGCCATTTTCAACGATTTCAGCGTTTCCGGCAAATACAACATCCGTCGTGGATTCACCAAATCCGGAGGAAGTATAAATATAAGCTGAAATGCAACGTGTAGATTGTTGCATAACCAGCTGACGTCTGTAATTGTTTTTAGCGACAAGCTCATTGCTTGCAGACAGGTTAAACAAAATGTTAGCACCGTTCAATGCATGGTAACTGCTTGGTGGAACCGGCATCCATAAATCTTCACAAATCTCAACACCTATACAAACATCTCCGTTTTTAAAAAGAATATTCGTGCCATAAGGAACTGTTTTTCCACAAATGGTTACTTTGTCTGTTGTGACTTCCATCGATGAACTGAACCAGCGTTTCTCATAAAACTCACCGTAGTTGGGAAGCCACGTTTTTGGGATTACAGCCAGTATCTGACCATTCTGAAAAACCACAGCAGTATTCATAAGACGGTTTTTCACTCTAACCGGCATACCAACGATTGTCAGAATATGTAAATCACTGGTCCTGGCAACAAGTCCTCCCAAAGCCTCTTCAGCCTGATCAATCAACAGCCTTTGGTGGAAAAGATCTCCACAGGTATATCCCGTTATCCCCATCTCGGGAAAACATATCACCTGAACTCCCCTGCCGGCTGCTTCCTGAATTAAAAGTTCTGTTTGCTCCACATTATATCTGCAATCTGCGACCTTAAGTAAAGGTACAGCTGAAGCTACTCTAACGAATGAATGATTCATAATATGGGTTTTGTTTAATAATGAATCCTGTCATTTTTATTTATCCATTCTTTGAAAAGATCATCACCATCAGGCAATAATACCTTCTCAATTTTAAGACTCCTATCACTTATTGGCTTTGATAATTCGTCATAAATGAACTTATCTCCAAAACCGATACGCTCAGCATCATATTTGTCAGAACAATAGTAAACTTCTTTAATATCTGCCCAATAGATTGCAGACATACACATCGGACAAGGCTCGCATGTTGCATATATCTCTGCCCCGGTAAGATGAAATGTACCAAGTTTGCTGCATGCTTCTCTGATTGCCACTATTTCAGCATGAGCTGAAGGATCATTAGTTGAAGTTACCATGTTACAGCCTTTACCTACAACTTTCCCATCAAAAACTACCACAGCACCAAATGGACCTCCTGTATTATTTCTGACACCTTTTTGAGCTTCCTCAAAAGCCATCAACATATATTCTTTATCTACCATTCTCTAAAACGAAAAATTAAAATTAAAACATAAAAATACTCCTTTTTTTTCATCAAATCAATGCTTATCACCTAACAAATTATTCAGTAATATGTCATTGGATAATTTATCAGACAGAGTTAAAATAAATTATCAAAATTTCATTACATATTTATGCAAAATTCATACACATAATTTATCTTTAGCTTTTCAAACACAAAACCTAAAATCTATACACATGGAAAATATCAAACCTAATGAGGTCATTGACTGGGCCAGGGACTTTCTTTCTAAAACTGAGGAAGAAATATCAGAAGCTGAGAAAAAGGAACAAAAGAAATATTCAATCCTGATCCGTAATCCTAATGACAAAACCCTTTTATCAAAACTACTTGATGAGTCATCTCAAATACATGATAATAAAAAACTCTCGCGTCGCGTTAAGTTGCTGATAGACAAATACGGCGTGCCAAAATTTTTCAACAGTTCTGATGCATTTTTGATGAAAATGTTCGCCAGCTTTGGTTATTTATTTGATTTTGTGGCAATACCAATTTTTAAATGGAGATTGCGGGCAGATACATCAAAGGTAATCATCAATGAGAAAAGGTCTTTGCTCAATCAGCATCTAGACGACAGGAAAAACAGTAAAATTGGTCAGAACGTTAATCTTTTAGGGGAAGTTGTTCTTGGTGATGGTGAAGCCGATAAAAGATATGAGCACTATCTGGAAGCTTTGGAAGATAGCAGGATAAATTATATGTCCATAAAGATTTCCGGTATATATGCACAGATAAATCCTCTTAATTATGAGAATGTAAAGATTGAACTTTGTGAAAGACTCACAAGAATTTATCAAAAAGCGATTGACTTTCCTTATGTTGATGAAAAAGGTGAGGCTACGCCTAAATTTATTAATCTTGACATGGAGGAATACAAGGACACAGAGCTTACTCTCGATGTTTTCAAAACTGTCCTTTCAAAACCTCAGTTTAAAAATTATTTTGCCGGTATTGTAGTGCAGGCATATCTGCCCGATGCCTGGAATTTCCAGACTGAACTTATCGAATTTGCTAAGCAAAGAGTATCCGAAGGAGGTTCTCCTCTCAAAATGAGATTGGTTAAAGGAGCTAACCTTCAAATGGAAACCGTGGTTTCATCATTAAAAGGCTGGGAAAATCCTGTTTTGAGGTCTAAAGTTGAAGTAGATGCTAATTATCTCAGGATTCTTGATCGTGCTCTTTTACCTGAAAACATCAACGCATTGCATATAGGTGTGGCTTCACACAATTTCTTCAGTATCGGGTATGCTTATCTGTTGAGCAAGAAATATGGTGTCGAGGACTTTCTGGCTTTTGAAATGCTTGAGGGTATGGCAAATCATTTACCCAGGGTAATGCGAAAACTGGAAAAACAAATTATATTATATACTCCGGTCGTCAGCAATAAACATTTCCTAAATGCAATTTCATATCTTGTCAGGCGTTTGGATGAAAACACAGGTAAAGACAACTTCCTGAGCTATTCATTTAACCTGATTTATGGTAGCGAACAATGGAATTTCCTGCAGAAACAGTTTATCGAAGCATATGAAATAAAAGATAAAGTTTTTATAGGCTCCTACAGAACACAGGACAGAAACAATGATTATGTTACGACTAATACTGATATAAATGTCTTTACAAATGAACCTGACACTAATTTTGATCTGAAACCAAACAGACTTTGGGCTCAGAAAATTCGTGAAAGCTGGAAAAAGAAACCTGAAGATAAACCTTATCAGATACCTGTACAGATAGGATCAGAGGAAATTTTTGAAGGCAAAACGGTCAAATATCTTGATAGAAGCCAGAACGAGGATATTTATGTAAGTGAGCTTTTCACATCAAATCCTGAGCAGGTTAAACAAATTATTTCAGTTGCTGAACAAGATAAATCCGAATGGAGAAAAACAAGTATTGAAGTAAGAAATGTCATTTTGCATAAAGTAGCTGATAATCTGGCTTCAAGACGTGGAGATCTTATAGGTTGCATGTCTGCTATAACAGGAAAAACTATACCTGAAGGTGATGTTGAAGTGTCTGAAGCTATTGATTTTTGCAGGTTCTATCCTGTTACAATGTTGAAATTCACTGAGCTTAAAACACTAAAATATACTCCAAAAGGTATAGTGATGGTAATTTCACCATGGAACTTTCCTTTGGCAATACCTGTCGGAGGTACAGCAGCAGCTCTTTCATGCGGAAATACAGTTATATTAAAACCGGCAACATCAGCTTTTCCAGTAGCATGGGAATTTGCCAAATGTTTCTGGGATGCAGGCGTACCTAAAGATGCATTACAGCTGGTTTGTACTGATGGAAGGGATTCATTGAATTATATTACCACACACAATTCTGTAAAGCACGTTATTTTGACAGGAGGTACAGACACAGCGTTTAATCTTTTGAAGAATAATCCAACTTGTCCGTTATCTGCCGAAACCGGAGGCAAAAATGCAATCATACTAACTGAAAGCGGCGACCGTGATCATGCTATCCAGAATATCGTTACTTCTGCTTTCAGTAATGCCGGCCAAAAATGCTCTGCATGTTCGCTTTTACTACTTGAAAAGGGTGTTTATGAAGATCCTGAGTTTAAAGTAAAACTGATTGATGCCGTTACGAGCATAAGAACCGGAAGTGTCTGGGATGGTGGAAACGTTGTCGGTCCTATGATAACGAACAATAATGAAAAATTATTACATGCGATTGATAATCTTGAGGATGGTGAATGGTGGCTTGTAAAACCCGAGTTTGTAGATGAAAGGAAAAATATCCTGAAACCTTGTGTTAAATGGGGCGTTAAACCTGATAGTTATACATTTAAGAATGAGCTGTTTGCTCCATTATTAGCTGTAGTATGCATAGATAATCTGAAGGAGGGAATTATGTTATTAAACTCCTCCGAATACGGTCTGACATCAGGGCTTCAAAGTCTCGATGAAGAAGAAATCAAGCTTTGGAAAAGCACCATTGAAGCCGGAAATCTTTATATCAACAGAGGTATTACAGGAGCTATTGTAAACAGACAGCCATTTGGAGGTATGAAATTGTCTGCTTTTGGTGGTGGCATTAAAGCAGGCAGCAGAAATTATGTATCATGTTTCACGGAAATTGAAGAAACTGCGGACGCCCCGGTAATTTCAAAATCAGACAAAAAATCAATCATTTCGACAAAACTTCTGACAGATAACAAACTAAGCAGATTTGAAAAAGCAATCGAAAGCTTTGAGATTAACTATAAGGATGAATTCAGTCAGGAAAATGACATTCATAATTTATTTGGAGAGAAAAATACATTCAGATATCTCCCGTTAAAAAAAATAGCTCTTCGTGTTTTTAAAAATGATGATTTGTGTGATTTACTGATGGTAATATCGGCTGCATGGATAGCCAAATCTCAGCTTTTAGTTAGTATAGAAAAAGACAATCAGTTAGCCGGTAAGATAAATGATTTTATAATAGAAAATGGGATGAACTTTAAACTGGCTGTTGAAAGTCAGGAAGATTTTATCAATCGCATTCCTGAATTTGACAGAATCAGGGTTTGCAGTGAGGCACCATTGGATTTTTATAAAAAAGCAGCTGAGACAGGCAAATATATTGCTTTATCAAAACCTGTTACTGAAGGCAGGATCGAATTATTGAATTATTTAAAGGAACAATCTATTGCATATGAATATCACAGATACGGTAGTATAACCGAATATCCTGAGATATAAATAAAGCAAATGTGTGAATAAAAAATATCCTGAAAGCGTCATTAATCTGACACTTTCAGGATTTTTTCTCAGCATGTTTCAGATGATGAGCGTAGCTCCCCTGAGTGGTCAGGGAGCAGTACCTTTTGAAAACCTGACCCTTAAAAAAACCTAATACAACTTTCAAAAAAAACCTTTAGACGAATCTGATACTATCACAGTATCATTTTGTATAAATAAACAGTTCCTTACTTCCTGTACAAACTTCACAATTTTCAGGAGCCTTGATGGAATCATATGTGCATCCACAAACAGGACAAACAGCATAGAAATACGGAATCGAAAAAAACGCCTTGTTTTCCAAAGAGTTTAATGCGCTTTTAAACAATTCAATATGTCTTTTTTCTGTTTCCAAAGCGTATGTAAGGGACTTTACAGTTGCAGGTGATTTCATCCTCTTTTCAGCGCCATAAATAAATGCAGGATACATCGAATCCACTTCATTGGTTTCACACTTCAGGGCATCTTTTAAATTATCCAGAGTTTTACCGACAGTGTAAACAGGTGTAAACTCATCCATCTCAACTTTAAAGGTTTTGAGTACAGCTTTATGATTTGAAGCATGATAAGATTCGCTCTTTGAGGCAGCCTCAAATAACCTTGCCACAGTATCCAATCCCTCATTCCAGGCCTGTTGAGCAAAAGCAATGTACTTGACACTTGCTGTTGTTTCATTCTTTATACCCAACTTGATGTTATTAATACTCTTTTGTTTGTTGGAAACACAAGCAAAAAAAGTAATCATTAAAACCGGTAATAAGAAAACTATTATCTTTTTCATAGCAGTAGAATTTAGAATTTAGAATATATACTAAATACTCAAACAGACAATTTTATAAATCTACTTCAGCTTCAAAAGATCATCAATATCCTTTCCTCTTAATAATAAAACAAATAATATTATAAATTGTTCAAATTAATCCGCAAGATCTCCTTTTTTTGAATTAAGGGTATCAAAATTATTTTTTGGATTCTTCCAGTCGATTTTCTTTTTTGGATTAATGCCGTTGATATATTTTTCAATATTCGTGTATCCGTCACCATTACAATCTTTTACAGCATCAGAAGGATCATTGGAATTAAGTCCGTATTTCTTTTCCCATTTATCAGGCATACCATCATTGTCAGAATCTGTTCTTGGGATTCCTTTGTATTCAGGGAAACCCCCAACCTGACTGATATCGGTAATAATTCCAATCTTATATGAATCTTCAGGTAGTCTGCGATATTTAAATTTAGGCACATCAGCAGTACTTACATCATCTGCAACGCTTATTTTGCCTGTTCTGACATTATTTACTATCCTTGCATCAATGACATCTCTTTTTGGATAAGTTGCTCCACAATAATTCAAAACATGATCATAGGCATCTTTAGCACTCATAACCGGAAATTCAGGCATTGGAAAAGGTCTGCTTGTTCTCATAGATTTTTCATATTGTCCGCAATCATCCAAATCTTCAACCTGTATACCACCTTTCCAGTTGTCCTGAGTAACAACATCATTCCCCTCCATTATATTTCCATCGGCGTAGACTCTGCCATAAAATTTTTCCACAAGTTTACTTCTTCCTGATTCCGGTTTTAGTAAGCGATGAGAAAGAGGTCCGTCTTTAGGTGTTGCAGGTCCGGGCTTGTAATAATTGTTTATAACGTTAAACATCGCGGTATAATCTCCACCGTCCATTGAGCGGTGAACCCAGTTGAATACGATATTGTTGACAAAATTAAACACTCCGTTCCAGCCAACTGACGGGTTTCTGCCTGTATTGCATGCATACAAATTACGAAGGAACGTTGCATTTTCTCCTCCAAGTGTACTACCAAATGAGTGATTCCATGTATCCAGAGCTTCAGCTGATATACTGTTTTGGATGGTGACATTTACTGTTGGTAACTTTAAGGCAGGCTTACCGGTGCCATCATCAAACATATGGCGATAAAATGAAATATTTTCATCAAGTCCCCATGTAGCAGATATATGGTCAAGCATAATATTCCCTATCGGATTTCCTCCGAAAGAATCATCTCTTCTGCCTACATCAGTAATTCCACGGCGAAACCTCATGTGCCTTACAACAACATCATGGGTATCTACCCAAAAACTTTCACCGGTTACACAAATGCCATCTCCGGGCGCTGTTTGCCCGGCAATTGTTATATATGGTGCCCTTACAGAAATGGGAGATTTCAAACGAATAATCCCTGAAACATTAAAAACCACGATTCTGGCACCTCCCTGTTCACATGCCCATCTTAAGGTACCGGGACCACTGTCTTCCAGACTTGTGACTATCAGAACCTGTCCACCACGACCACCATAAGAATATGCGCCTCCCCCCATAGCTCCGGGAAATGCAGGTATTTCAGCCTGCTGAAGATCATAAGGACGTGCTGCCCAGGGAATATACGGACGACCTTCAAGAGCTTCTTTTTGAATTACAGGAAGTGCTTTTTGCCAGGCTTCATCCGAATTCTTTCTAAACTTAAACATCATTGAATCAGCTTTTGCCTGTATCTCTTTAGGCACCGTAGGATACTGAGCCAAAGCACTGGCAGCGAACACTATAGCTGCAATAAAAATAAAGTTTCTCTTGTTCATTTTATATATATATTTAATTTTTTGGCACACTGACCGGACTTAAATCCTGACTTTTGTCCTGTAAGAACCTGTAGTTTTTCCTTTGGCATTAATCAGGTAAAAACCGGAAGACAACTTGCTTAAATCAAATTCAATCACACTTTTACCGGATTTAATCATTTGACCATACAAATTGTATAAAGTAAAATCTGTCGGTTCATAAAAAATCAGACTACCATTAGTTACTACTAGTTTTCCTGCCTCTTCATCAATTTCATCAATTGCACTGATTTTTGTATTTACCACACTTTCTATGGTTTCCATTGTAACGTTGTCGGTTTCACCGTAATTTACACTTAGATTACCCCATTGCCCGACTGTTCTTACATTATAAACCGGAGCTTTAACATATTGATTGTTATCAACAAAGCTGTTTGCTTCGGCGAAACCGATTATCGTGTTGTCCGCGTAAACGATATAGCCTTTAGCTCCGTCAACGGCATCCCAGGATAATGAGCCTCCGGTATTCGTTTTAAAATTAGTAACCGGTTTGGGAGCTATTACCATCGATACTGCGTCAAATTGAGTTGATGATACTGCTGACCAGATTTTAGACAGCAACATCAGGTTGTTAACATCAGTAGTATTAAGTTGCATACTCCAGTTTATTCTCGAGGAAACATCTGCAGGTTGGCTCCCGTCAGCATTCATACTTTGATACTCTGCAAAACAGGCTGTCTTCTCGTTTCCTGCACCCATTGTTGTCCATCCTGCTTTATTGATATGGTTTCCTAAACGGCAATTCATAAAAACAGATCCACATTCAGGGCCCCAGGGTCTTCCTAAATACACACTGCCTGCAGTTACTCCGGCATTCGCAGTTATATCACAATCTTTAAAGAAAAAACCGTATCTGAGAGTTTTTCCGGTTGACATTGTTGCCATATAAGTAATATCTTCGGGTGCTGTGACATAGCCACCCCTGTTGCTGTTTATACGACATTTATAGAAATAACATGTACCGCCGGCATAAATAAAATCGACTCCTCCTTCAATAAAAGTATTATAGTAAAAATACCTCCTGCCCTTTTTGGTTCTGTGAGTATCCTGGTTTCCGATTATTCTGCAATTTT
>CAZCPI010000097.1:6535-9260 GCA_964500535.1 uncultured Bacteroidales bacterium | reverse complement strand
GGTGCTGAGTTGATAATTCTTCCAGAATTACATGACAGTATTTACTTTTGTCAGACAGAAGATGTTCAAAACTTCAAATATGCTGATGTTATACCCGGCCCGTCAACCGAATTCTACAGCAGGATTGCAAAAGAGAAAAAAGTAGTACTTGTTACTTCTTTATTCGAAAAAAGAGCTCCCGGTTTGTATCATAATACTGCTGTTGTATTTGAAAAAGATGGAAGCATAGCAGGTAAATACAGAAAAATGCATATTCCAGATGATCCCGCATATTATGAAAAATTTTATTTTACTCCCGGTGACCTTGGTTTCGAGCCTATAAATACATCAGTTGGTAAGCTTGGAGTACTTGTTTGCTGGGATCAATGGTATCCGGAAGCTGCAAGAATGATGGCTTTAAAAGGAGCTGAAATATTAATCTATCCGACAGCGATTGGCTGGGAAAGTACTGACTCTGATGAAGAAAAGCAAAGACAACTCAATGCATGGAAAACAATTCAAAGATCTCATGCTGTTGCAAATGGCATTCATGTTGTTTCTGTTAACAGATTCGGGCACGAAAAAGATCCTTCAGGCCAAACAAACGGAATATCATTCTGGGGAAACAGTTTTGCTGCAGGACCACAGGGTGAGATATTGACCGAAGCAGATGAAATAAAACAGGAAACACTTTTTGTGGAAATTGACCTTGAAAAGTCAGAAAAAGTCAGATGCTGGTGGCCATTTTTGAGAGACAGAAGAATTGATTATTATGATCTTTCGAAAAGATTCATAGATGAACAGTAATTATCTTACAAAGATTCTTACTCTATAGTATAATCATATCGATAAAAAGTATTATTTCGTCGGGTATTTTCATATTATTGGGCGATTTAGCTTTTCCCGTTGAATTGTCATTGCCTAGTTTTGCACCATCAATCAATTTAAATTCTAAATTATGAACAACGAAAATGACAATCAGAAAATGCATGATTTTCATGTAAAACATGCAAGAAATCACAAAGGCAGAGGTTTAGGATTTGCCTTATTACTTGTAACTGCAGGTTTATTATTTCTTTTAGTAAACACCGGAATTATTTCTACAGAATTCAGATCGCTGTTAACAGCCTGGCCAATCTGGATAATCCTTGCTGGTTTCATCACTTTATTAAGCAGAGGATTTGGTGCATCAATAATTTTATTTACCATTGGCATATTTTTTATGGTACCATTCTTACGGCCTATTTACCCGGAATGGAATATTCCATTTAATTTTTATTCACTGTACTGGCCGGTCTTGTTAGTAGTTGCAGGAGTATTTATTTTAATCGAAAGACTATTTATTAAAAACAATTACTTCTTTTGCACCAAACCTGAAGGGACTTCTTCTTTTTCAAATGAAGACGGGTATTTAAATATTGAAACCTCATTTGAGGAACGCAGGAATATTTTTCTTGACCCGGTTTTCAGAGGAGGTCATATCAAAACCACATTTGGTGAATGTCTTCTGGATTTAAGAAAAACAAGTCTTCCTGAGGGAAATACCACGCTATACGTGAATGTATCTTTTGGACAGGCAACAATTATTGTACCAACAACATGGAATGTTTCGGTACAGGGTGATGCCGCATTCGGAACTTTCAATGACAGAAGATTAACCCACAATTATTATCCTGATGAACCCAAAAAACTGATAATAACAGGCAAGGTTTCTTTTGGTGAATGTCAGATAAGAGACTAATAAAAACTGTGCTGATGAGACATCCTGCTTTAAATACAATACCAAAAGCACTTTTATATTTAAGCATATTTATCCTGGCCGGTGCACTGATACCACTTTGCCTGGCCGGGATATCAAACTTAAAAATATCTGAATTAATCATTCAGGGTATTATCTCGGGTTTAATATTTTTCGGAATAAGCATTCTTATGTATTTTGTCACAAGATTTACTAATCTTAAGGGGACAAATGTATATCATAGTATTCTGAACCACATTGCATTACTTATCCTGGCTCTGATTGTATGGTTAGGCATCGAATACTTTATTTTTTACATGGTTTTTCAGAAATCAACATTTGAATTAATTACAGAACTAATACCTTTTAAAATCGTAATTAATATTCTGGTTTTTATAATAATTATACAGTATTATGAGAAAATGACTGCTTCCGAAATAGTTGAAGATGAATCAGATCTAGCACCTGAAATCCCGGAAAACAGCACTTCCCCGGAACACGTCAAAATTGAAAAGACTGATAAAATCACAATTAAAAGTGGTTCAAATATTAATATTATAAATGTTTCAGATATTTTATATATACAGGCGGAGGGTGACTACATAATTATTTATACCGGCTTGACCAGATATATTAAGGAAGAAACCATGAAGCATATAGAAGAGTTATTACCTTCAAATTTCCTCAGAATTCATCGTTCCTGCATACTCAACACCAGTCACATATCAAGAATTGAGCTTTATGAGAAACAAAACTATAAAGTCACTCTCAAAACAGGACAGCAACTAAAAGCCAGTGCTACAGGCTATAAACTGCTTAAAGAAAAATTGCAGTTATAAATATTGTTTTTTATCTGATTGAAATTTTATCAGTATATATTTTATCAGCTTGCATTATCTTAATAACGTAAATACCTGTTTTACAATTTGAAACATCAACTTCACATGTTTCCCTGATTGAAACCGGACTTATTATATTAATAACTTTTCCAAACAGATCAAAAATCTG
>CAZCPI010000097.1:2080-6435 GCA_964500535.1 uncultured Bacteroidales bacterium | reverse complement strand
TGATTGAAACCGGACTTATTATATTAATAACTTTTCCAAACAGATCAAAAATCTGTACATTTTGAATATCGGGACCTTTTATCAGCAAATGATGACTACCTGGGATTATACAAATTGAAAGCTTTTTATCTGTTATATCAGAAAGCGAAGAAGGATTGTAATTACTTACTATCAAACTATAAGATCCAAATGTATAACTCCAATTATTTATTCTTATATAATAATTACCCCCCGGCAAGACTTCATTATATATCAAAGTATCAGCAGTTGCCTTTCTACCAACTTTGGAGTATAGCTCCTGTGTTCCATTAGTATTAAAAAGAGAAATACCACTACAAAGATCTTTTGAAACCATTTCTACAATTTTAATTTTCCCCGATGAAGGCAATGTAAACCAGTACCAATCATCATAGTCAACCTGATCATTAGAATAAAATCCGACATGACCTGTGGTTACAACATTAAATATTAATTGTTTGGAATTTGAATAAGTATTATTTGGTTCAATATCATTAGCATATTCAGTTGGATAAAAATTAACTTTCAATTTATAAGACCCAAAACAATAGCTCCAGTTATATATTTTTAGATAATATTCTCCGGCAGCCAGATTTTTGTATATCAATGTATCAGAACTCGCTTTTCTGGCAGATTTTGACCAGAATTCGTGAGTACCACCAGTATCATACACAGCCATACCACTATACAAATCAGATGAAGTAGATTCAACTATTTCAATCTTTCCATCAGATGGAATAGTAAACCTGAACCAATCATCATAATCAACACTATCATTCCTGTAAAAACCTACATGTCCTGTAATCTCTGAATTTATTGGAATAGTTTTAGCAAAATCCTTTGAGTTATTTGGTTCAGAATCATTAGCATAATCAGTTGGATAGAAATTCACTCTCACTTTATATGATCCAAAGCTATAACTCCAGTTGTATATTTTAAGGTAGTATACTCCTGCAGCCAGATTTTTGTATATCAATGTATCTGAACTCGCTTTTCTTGCAGATCTTGACCAGAATTCATGAGTGCCGCCAAGATCATAAACAGCCATGCCACTGTACAGATTTGATGAAGTATTTTCTACTATCTCAATCTTTCCATCAGAAGGAATGGTAAATTTGTACCAATCATCATAATCTATACTATCATTCCTGTAAAAACCTACATGACCTGTAATCTCTGAATTTATTGGAATAGTTTTAGCAAAATCCTTTGAGTTATTTGGTTCAGGATCATTCGAATACAATGCAGAAGTAAAATTAACGCTAAAAGTGTAAGAGCCAAAACTATAGCTCCAGTTAAATATTTTAACATAATACTCTCCTGCTGCAAGATTTTCGTAAATCAAAGTATCGGCACTGGCTTTTCTGGCAGATTTTGAGCGAAATTCATGAGTGCCGCCAAGATCATATACAGCTATACCACTATACAAATCTGTAGATGGAATTTCTACTATCTCGATTTTCCCATCAGATGGTATTGTAAATTTATACCAGTCTTCGTAGTCTGTAGTTTGATCATTAATTTTATATCCCACAGAACCGGTTACAACAGAATTAATACTAATACCTGTTGCAGTTTGATAAGTACCATCGGAATCAACTTGCGAGAAAATATTAAAACTTATAAGTAAAACTGAAACCAATGACAATGTTCTTAATGTCAGAAATGTTTTCATAGTTACGCAGTTTTTTAGATTATGTTTTTTATTTAAAACACAAGAAAAACAGTTTTGTTCGAACTAAAATTAATCGTACACCAAAAAAAGGTTGGCCATAAACATGACCAACCTTTTTAAATATGTCAGGCTACATTATTTTATCCACGAAGTCGCGATGGTCAATCCGGCCATAACGATAGAAACCATACTCATAAGTTTTATTAAAATATTTAAACTCGGTCCGGATGTGTCTTTGAAAGGATCACCAACAGTATCGCCGGTTACAGTTGCTTTGTGGGTTTCAGAACCCTTACCTCCCAGATGACCTTCCTCTACATATTTTTTTGCATTGTCCCAGGCGCCACCGGAGTTAGCCATAAAAATTGCAAGTACAAAACCACTGGAAAGACCGCCACATAAAAGCCCCATTACACCCGGAACACCAATCAGCATACCTGTAACTATGGGAACAATAATAGCCAGAAGAGAAGGAATTATCATTTCATGTTGAGCACCTCTGGTCGAGATCTCAACACAGCGCTTATAATCAGGCATTGCTTCTCCGGTAAGTATTCCTTTGATTTCGCTAAACTGTCTTCTGACTTCATCCACCATTTTACCGGCAGCCCTTCCCACAGCCATCATTGTCATGCCACAAAACAGAAATGCCATCATTGCGCCAATAAAAACACCGGCAAGAACAAGAGGATTCATCAGATTAATGTCATAATAAACCATGAAATCGGAAAAACTTGCTTTAGCGGTATCAATTACCTGATCTCCAACCGTTAAGGTGGTCTCTCCTATTCTTAATAATCCAATCTTAATCTCTTCAATATAAGAAGCAAGAAGTGCAAGAGCAGTCAACGCAGCAGATCCAATCGCGAAACCCTTACCGGTAGCAGCAGTGGTATTTCCCAGTGAATCAAGAGCATCAGTACGTTTACGGACCTCCTCTCCCAGTCCTGACATTTCAGCATTTCCACCTGCATTATCAGCTATCGGACCATAAGCATCTGTAGCCAGAGTAATTCCCAGTGTCGACAGCATACCTACAGCAGCAATTCCTATACCATACAACCCCATTCCAATATTATCAAAGCTACCACCTGAAGCCAAAATAAATGATGCAACAATACCAATCGCTACAGTCACAACCGGAATGGCAGTAGACATCATACCAAGACCAATACCATTAATAATAACAGTTGCAGGCCCTGTTTTACCACTTTCAGCCAAATGAATAGTTGGTTTAAACGAATGTGAAGTGAAGTATTCAGTAGATTTACCGATTACGATGCCTACAATCAATCCGACAACTACGCAACAACCAATCTCAATCCATTTCTCTATTCCCAGAAAATATAGTATGATGAAACCAAAAACAGCCGTCAAGAGTGAACTTAAATTAATACCACGATTAAGCGAAGCCATTAATTGTTTCATACTCGTATCTTCTTTAGTTCGGACAACAAAAATTCCGATTATAGATAATACGACACCTACAGCAGCAATCAGCATAGGAGTAATAACTGCCTTATACTGAAGCATGGTATCATTAGTAAATGCAAAAGCGGAAGCACCCAGAGCAGCTGTTGCCAGTATTGATCCGGCATATGATTCATATAAGTCTGCTCCCATACCTGCAACATCTCCAACATTATCACCAACATTATCTGCAATAGTAGCAGGATTTCTCGGATCATCTTCTGGAATGCCGGCTTCAACCTTACCCACAAGGTCAGCGCCAACATCAGCAGCCTTTGTATAAATGCCTCCACCAACACGGGCAAAAAGAGCCTGAGTAGATGCACCCATACCGAATGTAAGCATTGTTGTAGTAATTACATTTAGTCTGTGCATCGGGTCGTCCATTATATCAGTAAATTGATTTAAAATGAGATACCACCCGGAAATATCTATCAGTACAAGTCCTACAACAACCAAACCCATAACTGCACCACTTCTGAAAGCGATTCTAAGGCCCTTGTTTAATGAATCCTTAGCTGCATTCGTAGTACGGGCAGAAGCATAAGTGGCAGTCTTCATCCCCAGGAAACCGGATAAGGCAGAAAAAAATCCACCCGATAAAAAAGCAACAGGAACCCATGGATTCTGCATATTAAATCCATAAGCCATAATAGAGAATAAAACGACCATACAAAGGAAAACTAATCCCACAACTTTGTATTGTTGTTTCAAATACGACATAGCACCTTCTCTTACAAACTTCGCGATAGTCATCATCTTTTCGGTACCTTCACTTGCCTTCATCATCTGCCTGTAAAAAAACCAGGCAAATATCAGGGCTGCAATTGCTGCAGCAGGAACAATCCAGAAAATTGGTGTTAGCATGTTTTGTGTTTTTAAATGATAAAAAAAAGGCAGACGTAAATGTCTGCCATAAATGTAATATTTTTTTTAATATCAAGATTTATTCATTCCAAATCTTCCATGCCTCAAGCGCCTGCAAATGTAGCATTTGAAGACCATTCATGACAACAGCTCCTCTTTCATTACCCTTCTTCAGAAACAGAGTTGAATCAGGATTATAAACAACATCATAAAGTAAATGCCTCTCTGAAATCTCAGAATAATCAATATCAGGACATGAATTCACCTCCGGAAACATCCCCAAAGGTGTTGTATTTACAATAACCCTGTGACTTTTATAAATTTC
>CAZCPI010000097.1:0-1980 GCA_964500535.1 uncultured Bacteroidales bacterium | reverse complement strand
ATATCTTTAGCTTTTTTCAGATACTCTCCTGACAAATCATCGAAACCCAGTTTTGAATAAACCAGAGCAAAGTATAAGTTGATACCGGTAGTTTCCGGATCCATTGAAAATGCCATTTTATAAAAGTCAAGAGCTTTCTCATACTCACCTTCATCAAAGTTAAGGTTCCCGATTGCAGTCAGCACATCAGGTTGTTCATTGTTTAGGGAGAGCGATCTGAGATAGCTAAGATAAGCTTCATCCTTTAAATCCATCTGAATCATAAGTTCAGCAATGTATGTCCAGATTTCAGGATCCTGATCATTAATCTTTAAAGCTTTATCAAACCAAAAAAGACTTTTAGAATAATTCTTCCTCTCCATAAAGCAAATTGCAAGACCGGTAATGGCATCAAGGTTATCATTACTCATCCTGTATGCTTCGGTGTATGTTTTTATAGCTTCCTTGTAAAGACCGGCTTTTTCATAAGCTTCTCCCTGAAAAACAAGCAAATAAGCAGTCTTTTCATCCATATCCATATATTCCTGATATGAATTTGCCGCTTCTATATATCGACCGCCCTGAAACAATGCATGAGCTTTTTGAAGACGAGCTATAAAATCATGATCTGATATGGTCAATGCAAAGTCATAAGCTTCCACAGCTTTTTCCCAGGATTCCAGATTAAACCATGCTTGTCCCAGGTTAAACCAGGTTTCATTTGAATAAGGATCAATATCCAGTATTTTTTCATAAATACCGATAGCTTCATTATATTTTTTTTCCTGTTCAAGACAATAAGCCAGTTCCTCTAAAACTTCTATATTTTTAGGTTCTTCAGCCAGAATCATATTTAAAACTGACTCAGCTTTCTGAAACATAGACATTTCTGATAGCACAGAAGAAATATCCAGTGCCATCTGAGCCCTGTCATCAGAATTTTGTTCAAGGAGTCTGTTAAATATAGACATACCCTCATGAAACCTGTCTGAATGAATCAAAATTTCAGCTTTAAGCATTAAAACGTCTTCATCATCTTTCTCAGGAAGTTTTTCGACAATCTTCAATGCTTTTCTGTAGTCTCCGATATCAGCAAACAGAGAAGCCTTCTTCAAAAGAAGAATACTGCTACCCGGATGCATTTTTAAACCATAGTCAATGACGTTTTCAGATTCCTTGTCATTGCCAGTAGAACGATAAAATTCAGATAAATTCTCAAGCTCATCCACATCAAAATAACCCGGACGACCAGCCTTCAGTGACTCTTCATATCTGTTTATCAGACCTTCAATATTATGTTCATTCTCATTAATTCTCATGAAACGCGTAATATTATCTGCCTTTTTGTGCAATTTTTGCCCAGGTATCCTTTAATGTAACAGTTCTGTTGAATATTATTTTATCAGGAGTTGAATCAGGATCCACATTAAAATAACCGACTCTCATAAACTGGAATGAATCTAAAGCTTTGGCTTCTTTTACAATAGGCTCAATTTTGACATTAGTCAAAACCTTAAGAGAATCAGGATTCAGCATATCCATAAAGTCGCGATCTTTTTCTTCAGCCGGATTAGACACATTCAGTAACCTGTCATAAAGTCTTACCTCGGCATCGACGCAATGATTTACGTCAACATAATTAATGGTGGCTTTAACTTTCCTTTTAGCTTCTGCCTGACCGGATTTGGTTTCAGGAATATATTCACAATATACCGTTGAAACCTTGCCATCCTTATCTTTATCAAAAGATGTACAGCGTATGATATAAGCATTCTTCAATCTAACTTCCCTTCCCACAGAAAGCCTGTAATATTCAGGAGGAGCAACTTCCATAAAGTCTTCCCTGTCTATGTATAATTCCCTGCTGAAAGGTACTTTTCTGGTACCCAGGCTTTTATCTTCAGGATTAATTTCAGTATCGTTCCATTCCACAGTACCCTCAGGAAAATTTTCAACAATAAGTTTAACAGGATCAAGGACTGCACTTACACGTGGTGCTAT
>CAZCPI010000096.1:0-9316 GCA_964500535.1 uncultured Bacteroidales bacterium | reverse complement strand
GTTGGTATGACAACGAGTTCGGAAGTTACGTCCGATGCCTCGGACTGTTGACCGAGTTCATTGAGAGTAACTAAGATTCAGGAGTTCCGGTCTCATCGACGTTTCCGTCTTTTTAATACTGATCACTCCTTTTCGTTTTATTCAGTTACCGAACTCATCGCTCAGGCACGCAAGCGAGTTGCTATATCGGTAAATACCGAAGCCACACTCCTGAATTTCAGGGTGGGTTTTTATATTCAATCATTCATTTTGGAAGGCAACCGGGCTCCTTATGGCAAACAAGTCATCGTAAATCTGGCTGAACAACTCACCCAAAACTTTGGCTCCGGCTGGTCCGACAAACATTTAAGACATTGTCTCCGCACGGCAGAGAGTTTTACTGAAGAGCAGATTGTCTCCGCAGTGCAGAGACAATTAAACTGGACTCATATAAAAACGCTGGCTTACGAAAACGACCCACTTAAAAGAGAGTTTTATCTAGAAATGGCTGTACTAAACCGATGGAACACAAGAACCCTCGTTGAGCAAATAGACAAAATGCTGTTTGAACGCACCGCAATAACTGCAAAACCACAGAATAAGATTCAAAAAGCCCTGGTAGAACTTAAAGAAGAAAACAGTGTTCAACCCGATTTGGTTTTCAAGAGCAGCTATATCCTTGATTTTATGGGCTTAAAAGGAGCATATTCCGAAATGGATTTAGAAACAGCACTTGTTGTTAATCTGCAACAATTTATTATGGAATTGGGCAACGGCTTCGCTTTTCTCGAAAGGCAAAAACGAATTCCCGTAGATGCTGTTGATTACCACTTAGATCTGCTTTTTTATCACCGCAAGCTAAAACGATTGGTTGCCATAGACCTGAAACTTGGCAAGTTTAAACCCGGGTACAAATCGCAAATGGAGCTTTACCTGCGTTGGCTCGAAAAAAACGAAATGCAGCAAGGCGAAGAACCACCACTGGGTCTTGCTATGTAGCGAAGGCAATACCGAGCATGTAGAGCTGCTTATGCTCCACAACGACCAGATAAAAGTAGCCCAATAACTTACCGAACTGCC
Source organism: uncultured Bacteroidales bacterium (assembly GCA_964500535.1). Classification (GTDB taxonomy): domain Bacteria; phylum Bacteroidota; class Bacteroidia; order Bacteroidales; family UBA1402; genus UBA8389. Next base: position 8,257 of record CAZCPI010000096.1, on the reverse strand, counting down.
CGACAAACAATGGTTTGCCGACAAACTGCACCGCGCATTGGAAATTGCCAAAATAAATCAAAAGAACAAAGAATGATGGCAGCAGTAGTGAAATATAAAAGACGGGTATTGACTGGATGCCAGAAGTTCCTGAGCATTGGGTGTCTTAACCCCCTATAAGATAATAATGAAAATGATAAGGTATAATCAAAAATTCTATAAATTTGAAAAAAAGACGACCCTGGGATAACCCGGGGCCGCCTTAGATGTTTTCACAACGGAATAATCCTTATTGTGAATTGCTTTAGATTGTAGTGCAAATATAAGTGAAAATATTACAAAGTTAATACTATGAAAAGAATTTTAGGACTGGATTTAGGTACAAACTCTATTGGTTGGGCACTCGTTACAACTGATGGAAAAGGGCAACCATGCAGAATTGAAAGGATGGGAAGCAGAATAATTCCCATGAGTCAAGATATCGTTGGAGATTTTAATAAAGGGAGTTCAATTTCCCAGACTGCAGAAAGGAGAAAATATAGAAGTGCAAGAAGGTTAAGGGAGAAATATTTGCTACGAAGAGAACGTCTACATCGGGTACTAAATGTCTTAGGTTTTTTACCTCAGCATTATGCAAATGAAATTGATTTTAAAGTACATCTGGGAAAATTCCTTGATAATCATGAGCCTAAACTTGCATATCAAAATCAATGTTTCATTTTTAGCAAATCTTTTAAGGAAATGTTGGTTGATTTTAATAAAAATCAGCCACAGCTTATCGCCAATGACAAGAAGGTTCCTTACGACTGGACACTTTACTATTTGCGGAAAAAGGCACTTACACAGAAAATTGAGAAAGAAGAATTGTCATGGATATTGCTGAATTTTAATCAAAAACGAGGATATTATCAAAGAGAAGATGCTGAAGATTTGAATTCCGATAAACGGGAGTACCTTGTCGAACTAAAAGTAATTAAAATTGAAAAAGGTGAGGTAGATAAGAGGAATAAAAAAAGGAGTTGGTATAGAATTTACTTGGAAAATGGTTGGGAATACTCGGCAACGTTTGGAAATGAACCAGCATGGTTGAATATGACCAGGGAATTTTTGATTACTGAAGATCTTGATGAATTTGGAAATATTAAATTAATTAAAGATAGGCAAACTGATTTTAATGGAACACTTAAGCGTAAAATAACCCCATTGCCTTCATTTGAAGAAATTGATTTGATGACCAAACAGGAGCAGGACAGAATTTATAAGAAAATAAAAGTAAAGACTGAATCTGTTATTAACCATAGTGGGAAAACCGTTGGCTCATATATTTATGATACATTGCTTCAGAGACCACATCAAAAAATAAATGGTAAGCTAATCCGGACTATTGATAGACATTACTATAAACACGAATTATCATCCATTCTGATTGCGCAACAGCAATTTCATCCTGAGTTGCGCGATGTTGATTTGTATAATGATTCTGTAAGAGAATTATACCGGAATAATGAATTCCATCAACTTTTGTTGAGTCAAAAAGATTTTGTTCATCTTTTTATCGATGATATTATTTTCTATCAACGCCCTTTACGGAGTAAGAAATCTTCTATCGGAAAATGTTCACTGGAAACCAGGATGTATACAGATGAAAAGGGCATTAAAAGAACTGAGTATTTGAGAGCGATTCCAAAATCGCATCCATTATATCAGGAATTTAGACTTTGGCAATGGCTATCCAATCTGAAAATTCTGAAAAAGGAAAATGATCAGGATGTAACTATGCAATTCATTTCTAATAATGTGGACAAAGAAAACGTATTTGATTTTTTAAAGGGCAGGACAGATATAGAGCAAAAAACATTGTTAAAGTTCTTATTGGGACAAAAGGGGTTTAAAGGTAAATCCTTTAGTTCCGAATCTGAAAAGCTACGGTGGAATTATGTTGAAAATAAACCCTATCCATGTAATGTCACGGGAACAATGATAAGAACCAGATTGGCGAAGGTAGAAAATGTTCCTATTGATTTTTTAACATCTGATATGGAAATACTTCTTTGGCATATTATATATTCGGTGAATGATAAGACTGAGTTTGAGAAGGCTCTGAAAACCTTCGCTAACAAGTACAATTTGGATGTAAAATCTTTTCTCAATAATTTCAAAAACTTTCCCCTTTTTAAAAGTGAATATGGATCATTTTCAGAAAAGGCAATAAAAAAATTGCTGCCCCTGCTAAGAATTGGAAAATATTGGACTTGGGACGCAATAGACGTCTTTACGAAAGAAAGAATTGGGAAGATTCTGACTGGAGAATTTGACGAAAAGATAAAAAATAGAGTTCGAGAGAAAGCCATAAACCTTATAAATGAGAGTGATTTTCAAGGGTTGCAACTCTGGTTAGCACAGTATATTGTGTATGATCGGCATTCTGAAGGTGTTTCCTTAGAGAAGTGGAACTCAGTTACGGATATGGAAAAATACATAGAAGAGTTTAAACAACATTCTTTACGAAATCCAATAGTTGAACAGGTCGTCACCGAAACACTTCGGATAGTGAAAGATATCTGGTGTAAATTCGGAAACGGAGAAAAAGATTTTTTTAGTGAAATTCATGTTGAATTAGGTCGTCAGATGAAGAATACTGCAGAAGACCGAAAGAGGCTGACTAACCAAATATCGGAAAGCGAAATTACCAATATTCGCATCAAGGCTTTGATTGCTGAATTGAAAGAAAATTCAGATGGCAAATTGTTCGTGGAAGACGTGCGCCCATATTCGCCAAGCCAACAGGAAGCATTGAAGATATTTGAAGACGGTGTATTAAACTCAAATATTGAAATTCCTGAAGATATTTTGAAAATCAGCAAGACCGCTCAGCCTTCAAAATCAGAATTACAACGTTACAAATTGTGGCTGGAACAAAAATACTGTTCTCCCTACACAGGACAAATGATTCCCCTTAATAAACTGTTTACAGAAGCATATCAAATAGAACATATAATTCCCCAATCTCGTTATTTTGACGACAGTTACAGTAATAAAGTAATTTGTGAGGCATCGGTCAACCAAAAAAAGGATAAACAACTTGGTCTGGAGTTTATTAAAAATCATCATGGTGAAAAAATTGATACGGGTTTCGGAAGTACAGTCGAAATTTTTTCTATTGAGGAATATCAGGATTTTGTAAAAAGACATTATTCTAACAACCGTTCTAAAAAAGCAAAGCTTCTGCTTGAAGAAATTCCTGACAAGATGATTGAAAGGCAATTGAACGATACCCGTTACATCAGTGTTTTTATCTCAAATTTGCTTTCAAATATTGTTCGTTCAAGTGAAAATGATGATGGTGTCAATTCGAAAAATTTTGTACCGGGAAATGGTAAAATCACATCAATTCTTCGACGGGATTGGGGTTTGGATGGGGTTTGGAACGAGTTGATTTTACCACGCTTTGAGAGAATGAACCAATTAACCGATAGCAAGAGTTTTACTTCAATAACCACAAACGATAAAGTTATTCCAACAGTTCCACTGGAATTCTCAAAAGGATTCCAGAAGAAAAGAATTGACCACCGACATCACGCTTTGGATGCCTTGGTGATTGCTTGTGCTAACAGAGAACATATTAATTTATTAAATAACCAGTATGCAAAATCTAAACTGCGTTTTGATCTGACCCGGAAGTTAAGGAAATTTGATAAGGTCAGTTACAAGGATCCGGAAACCGGTGAAATCAAATCTAAAGATGTCCCAAAGGAATTCATCAAACCATGGGAAGATTTTACTAAAGACGCTAAAACCGAATTGGAAAAAATTGTGGTAAGTTTTAAACAGAACCTTCGGATTATCAATAAAACGACTAATAAATTTGAAAGGTTTGTTGAAAAGGATGGAACGAAGAAAAAAGAAATAGTACGACAGACTAAAGGAGAATGTTGGGCGATTAGAAAACCATTACATAAAGAGATAATTTCGGGATATATCAAATTGCCTGAAATTAAAGTTCCGAAAGGAAAAATATTGACTGCGACAAGGAAAAGTATCGATACCTCTTTTGATGTTAAAGCAATTAAATCCATTACTGATTCGGGAATACGCAAGATCTTACTAAATTATCTCTCTGAAAAAGATAACAATCCTGATCTGGCTTTTTCAGCTGAAGGACTTGAGGAGATGAATAATAATATTGAAAAACACAATGGCGGGAATAAACACAAACCAATTTACAAAGCCCGGATTTTTGAATTAGGAAATAAATTTCCTTTAGGTCAGATGGGTAACAGAGTCACTAAGTTTGTAGAAGCCGCCAAAGGAACCAATTTGTTTTTTGCAGTTTACAGAGATAAATCCGGGAAACGTAGCTTTGAAACAGTCCCATTATATGTCGTTATTGAAAGGCAAAAGCAAGGATTAAGCCCTGTTCCTGAAGTCAATAAACAAGGAGACGCACTGTTGTTTCACCTCTCACCCAATGACTTAGTATACGTGCCAACTAATGAAGAGCTTGAAAATGTAAACGGAATTAGTTTCGATGATCTAACCAAAGAACAGGTCAAGAGGATTTTTGTAGTTAATGATTTTTCAAACACTTGCTACTTTACACCAAATCATATTGCAAAATCCATTGCCCCCAAAGAAGTTGATTTACATTTTGATCTAAAGAAGAAAAAATTAACAGGCTCTTTTGATACTAAAACTGCAAGTTTCGAGGGAATCCAGATTAAAGAAGTATGCGTTAAACTGAAAATAGACCGTTTAGGTAATATTACAATGTAATAATAAGCTCAAAAGCTTTAACTGAATTGCATGTTCTCCAATTTATGATCAAGCGTACCCTCTATTTCGGCAATCCCGCTTACCTTGGCCTGACAAACAAACAACTGGTTGTGAGACTTCCCGAGGTCGAAAAAAATCCAGAATTGCCAACTGAATTTAAAAAAGAGTCAATCGCCAGGATTCCAGTCGAAGACATCGGTGTAGTGATTCTGGACCATCAGCAGGTAACCATTACTCAGGGACTCCTTGCTGCTTTACTTGAGAACAATGCTGCGGTTATTGCATGCAACGATACGCACCACCCTGAAGGAATGATGATGCCCCTTGACGTACATCACATTCAGCAAGAGCGGTTCAAATGGCAAATCGAAGCTTCTGTCCCTTTGAAAAAGCAGCTTTGGCAACAAACTGTGATGGCGAAGATCAGTAACCAGGCGCTTTTACTACAGAAATCAGGGGAAAGTGCCGAACGGATGGGAACACTTCTTTCCAGGGTTAAATCAGGTGATCCGGAAAATGTAGAAGGGCAGGCTTCATATTATTACTGGAGTCACCTGTTCCCAGATGAGTTGAACTTTACAAGAAAACGCGATGGAGATCCGCCTAATAATCTTTTAAATTACGGATATGCTATTTTACGAGCTATAACTGCCCGATCGCTTACCGGATCGGGATTGTTACCAACACTGGGAATCCATCATTCAAATAAATACAATGCCTTCTGTCTTGCCGATGATATTATGGAACCTTACAGACCTTTTGTGGATGAGATCGTTCTGAAAATCATAAAAAGTGATTCAAAATATGAAGAACTGACAACCGATCTGAAAAAAGAATTGCTCAGTATTTGCACGGTTGATATTCATTTTGATAATGAAAACAGTCCGCTTATGGTTGGAATGCAGCGCACCACAGCCTCACTTGCTCAATGCTTCGAAGGAGAGAAGAAAAAGATAGTTTACCCGGAACTAAAATGACGGTATATGGGTGAAAAAGAACCAATACTCTCCCGTTTTAACGAATATCGGATCTTGTGGATTCTTGTTTTTTTTGATCTTCCGGTCATCACAAAAAAAGAGCGGAAAATTGCATCCAGGTTTAGAAAAGAGATCATGGGCGACGGATTCTCCATGTTCCAGTTTTCCATTTACGTCAGACATTGTCCGAGCCGCGAGAATGCTGATGTTCATATTAAACGGGTGAAAAGAATACTTCCGGAAAAAGGTCATGTCGGAATTCTGACCATTACGGATAAACAATTCGGATCCATGGAAATCTTCTATGGTCAAAAAGAAGCTGATCCGCCGGACACTCCGCAACAGCTTGAGCTCTTCTGACAATCCTTAGAAATGAAAAAATCCCTTCCCGGTAAGCCGGGAAGGGATCGGAAACCTGCTTTTTTTATCGTAAAAACCACAAAAATATCAGTAAAATCAACCTATTCAGCGAAGGAGGCTGTGGTTTCCTATGTCAAAGATACAATCTGAAAGCAATTCACAACCAACGTCGATCTGTGAGGCCTTCGACCCTGGCTGTGGTTTCCTATGTCAAAGATACAATCTGAAAGCAATTCACAACGGTCGATTATCGCATCAATACTTGGAGACAGCTGTGGTTTCCTATGTCAAAGATACAATCTGAAAGCAATTCACAACATCCAGTGTGATCCAGGTTCCTCAGTCTTAGCTGTGGTTTCCTATGTCAAAGATACAATCTGAAAGCAATTCACAACGGCCTGTTTGATGGCTCCGGCTTCGGCCTGGCTGTGGTTTCCTATGTCAAAGATACAATCTGAAAGCAATTCACAACGTTTTTAGGGTACTTAATTTGATCGAAGTTGCTGTGGTTTCCTATGTCAAAGATACAATCTGAAAGCAATTCACAACTTCCTTTGACGTTGTTAAACCCTCCCTTTTGCTGTGGTTTCCTATGTCAAAGATACAATCTGAAAGCAATTCACAACGCTTTGAATGAGAGTATGTGCGTGGCAAAAGCTGTGGTTTCCTATGTCAAAGATACAATCTGAAAGCAATTCACAACCTTTCCAACGCCTACTATCGCCGACGTTATGCTGTGGTTTCCTATGTCAAAGATACAATCTGAAAGCAATTCACAACTCGGTCGTCGAGTTGTTTCTGTGTCCACCCTGCTGTGGTTTCCTATGTCAAAGATACAATCTGAAAGCAATTCACAACGCATTCGTTGATCAGTCCCTTCAAAACAGGGCTGTGGTTTCCTATGTCAAAGATACAATCTGAAAGCAATTCACAACGGCCTTGTACGTTGGACTGAACTTGTCCTGGCTGTGGTTTCCTATGTCAAAGATACAATCTGAAAGCAATTCACAACCATAACTGACTTGCTTTAAAGGTTTGACTTGCTGTGGTTTCCTATGTCAAAGATACAATCTGAAAGCAATTCACAACGGCGCTGGATCAATTGTTTCATCGCCTCCTGCTGTGGTTTCCTATGTCAAAGATACAATCTGAAAGCAATTCACAACATTGTTTGACTTGAAACTGACTTGAAACTGCTGTGGTTTCCTATGTCAAAGATACAATCTGAAAGCAATTCACAACATAGTCTGCAACCCATCCTTCATTGACAACGCTGTGGTTTCCTATGTCAAAGATACAATCTGAAAGCAATTCACAACCACAGAATCAATCACAAACTTGTAATCCTTGCTGTGGTTTCCTATGTCAAAGATACAATCTGAAAGCAATTCACAACGGAACTGGTGTTTAACATCCTGAACGATCAGCTGTGGTTTCCTATGTCAAAGATACAATCTGAAAGCAATTCACAACTGCTCAACATTCGATGTAAGCCCGTTCTCAGCTGTGGTTTCCTATGTCAAAGATACAATCTGAAAGCAATTCACAACATGGCTGGAAACCGTGAGAAAGACTGGGGTGCTGTGGTTTCCTATGTCAAAGATACAATCTGAAAGCAATTCACAACGAATCCCAAGACGCCTGCTCTTCAGGTATGGCTGTGGTTTCCTATGTCAAAGATACAATCTGAAAGCAATTCACAACTCCTCTGATCCCCGTGAGGAGCCAAAAAAGCTGTGGTTTCCTATGTCAAAGATACAATCTGAAAGCAATTCACAACGCTGCGTTGTAGGCACTTATCGAGAAGCCGGCTGTAGTTTCCTATGTCAAAGATACAATCTGAAAGCAATTCACAACATTGACATTTATCTAAAATTATTGTACATTGCTGTAGTTTCCTATGTCAAAGATACAATCTGAAAGCAATTCACAACATTTCGGTCGGCTTTTCGGCAGGCTTTTTTGCTGTAGTTTCCTATGTCAAAGATACAATCTGAAAGCAATTCACAACTTAGGACTGCTGGTTGTAGCCGTAACTATTGCTGTAGTTTCCTATGTCAAAGATACAATCTGAAAGCAATTCACAACCAATAGGTAGTTCAAAAAATAGTGGTTCAGGTTGGTGTGAATACTGATGGCAGTTTGCCTGATAACTCCGCCATTTTGGA
>CAZCPI010000095.1:0-9367 GCA_964500535.1 uncultured Bacteroidales bacterium | reverse complement strand
ATAGCTGACAAGTCTGCGTTTTCCATGTACTTTGAAACCTCTCTGGAGAAAGGTGTCAAAACAACAATTGGTATCTGCTCATAAATCTGCTTAATGGCTTTGGCGGTTTCAAAACTAATGTTTTGCTTATCACCCGGCATGAAAATTATCAGGTCATAATTGCCTTTTTCAAGTGCGGCCATAGCTTCATCCCCGTCAGCAACTTGCGTAAAACGAGGCGGATATCTCAGGTTTAATGATACATATTCGTTAAAAATCTGCTCGTCTACGCGACCATCGTCTTCAAGTATGAAGGCGTCGTATTTACTGGCTACAAGCAGTATATTATAAATTCGCCTTGTCATAAGATTGGCGAAAGAAGTATCCTTGAAATATAATTTTCTGAATGAGGGTTTGAAATCCATGATGTTAATTTAGCATTATACAAAAATATCAAATTTATTCCTTGTTGAGTTGCCTTAATATAAATTCTTGTTGTGAATAAACAAAAAATATATATTTTTGTTATTATCTTAAATAAAGGTATTTCAGATACACATTATATAACTTATAAAATCATAAAACTATGAAGAAAATCAAAATCCTGTCATTTTTTGCTTTTATCCTGATTCTGATCCTTACGGGTTGTAAAGGCGATGACATTAATGTGCCTTATGCCAAATACACTGTAGAGGAGAATAAACAAAATATTGAGGATGAGGGTGTTGAGCTGATTGGTAAAATGGATGGAATGAAAGATCTTTCAGCTGTTTATGCTGTAAAAGACCTTAATGAACTTACAGTCTCAGGAGGTGTTGGAGCTATAGTTAAAAGTTTCAGGACTGTTAATGAAGTTATGGCTCCGGTCAGAGAAATCAATAGTGATTATATGAGTTTGGCTAAATTGAGAGCTACCGAGGATCCGTATATTGATTTAATTGGAACTGAACAAGGCACTTATACCTGGGATCCGGCTACACAGGATTTTACGTTTACAGCCGGTACAAATGGTATTATTTATAAATATCCTTCTGGGAAAAGTTCTACTAATAATACTACTTTAACTATTAAAAACCTTACCACTATTGTTACAAGCAATGATTCTTTTCCTGGTCAACAATTTCCTACATCTTTGGATATAACTATTGTACAGGCGGGTACTGAACTTTTCTCAGCAAATCTGGAGGCTTCATATAATGAAGAGGATCTGCCTTCAAATGTTACTACTGAAATTAAGTTTAATGAAGGTTATACTTTTAAACAGAAGTTTGTAAATACTGACTCTAAGATTTCGTGGGATCTCAGTTATAAATTTAACAATGAAACGTTGATTTCGGCTCATCTTGGATCTCTGGGTGACTATGCATTTGAAAATATTCAGGATTCTCCAAATCTGGCGTCTTCTGAAGAAGTTGATAAGTTCCTGAATTCTGCGAATGTATGGTTACAGGTAGGAAACCTTAAAATGGCTGCTTTATATGATTTCCAGAAGCATAAATCAGAAATGGATGAAAAATATCCTGAAGATGGATATTATACTTCACTGGAAGATAATGAAGGTATAGCGGAGATTTTTAATAAATATGTTAAAGCTACTATACTGTATGCTAAAGAAAAGAAAGCTATAGCAAAATCATCATTTTATGCGTACGAGTATGATCCTGAGTATAGTCCCGGAAATTATGGTGTAAGCTTGAAATTTGTCTTCGATGACGGCTCTTCAATGGACGAAACATTCTTTAGTTCAGGGATGGAAGATTTGATGGATGCATGGGACCAGTTCGAAACAGGTCTTAGCGAAAATTATGGATTGGATCTGGGCAATGAAGAGGTTGTTTATTGAAAAAATAGCGTGATATACTTCCTGCAGGCTGTTCGTTTGAGGGCAGCCTGTTTTTTTAGAATAACTACTATTTAATGAATTTAAGCAAGAAATTAAAAATATTCTTTTTGTTCGTTTTTTCTGCAATTAATAATATTATGATTGCAGAGATGCCTGAAGTTATTAAGAATTCAGGTATTTCTTTTCACTCTGAAGATTCTGAATTTAGCATCCAAAAGGACTCAAATCTCAATCATACTGATACTGCCGTTAATGTCAGAACAGTTGAGATTAATGAAGTTATTGTTGAAGATTACAGACAAGATGCAATTAATAAAGTATTTACAGGTGGAAAGTATATTTCAACTGAGGAAGTACGGAATATACCTGCTTTTATGGGTGAAAAAGATGTAGTAAGGGCAATTAAATTACAGACAGGCATTCAATCAGTCAGCGAGGGTAATAGTGGTGTTTATGTCAGAGGAGGTAATTCCGGTCAAAACCTTTTTTTATTTGACGATATGGAGTTGTTAAATCCTTCTCATATGATGGGATTATACTCTGTTTTTAATCCAATAACAACATCAGATGTCTTTGTTTATAAGGGTAATGCACCTGTCACTCTTAACAGCAGGCTTTCTTCTGCTATTTGTATCAATTCAGGTTTGGCTGAAAACGGTAAAAATGAATTTGAGTTTTCATTGGGGAATATCAGTTCAACTCTTGCATTGAAACTGGTTGATAAAAGCAGAAAGTGGTTTCTCACAACCGGTTTCAGAAGAAGTTATCTTGAAGCTTTAGGTTGGGCGGCGTCATGGTTTCTTCCTGACAGGAAAAACTACTTTAAGCAATACGGTTATAAATTCTATGATTTTAACGGGAAGATACTTGGTAAGATTAGCGAAAGGTCATCAGTAATGGCTGCCTGGTATACCGGGGCTGATTTGTTTAATGCCGATATTGAAGAGATGAATATGGCTGCCGGTACTAATGCAGGTAATGTGAGTGCTGTATTGCAATATAAGTACTCTCCCGATGAATTCAATACTTTCAAACATACATTGGGCTACACTTATGCCAGGTCAGGTTTTTCCGGTGATATTATTCAGATAACATGTGACATGAAAAGCTATTTCAAACAGTATTATCTGAAAAACATTTGGGCTGCAATCAAAAATGACCACTACATTGAGTCGGGCGTAGATTTGTTTATGCAGATGACTAATCCGATAGATATGAAAGCATTGTATATGTCTGATGCATTTGTTCAATTTGAAAAATTTAATAATACATCTGCAGTATTTCATATTGGAGATACCTGGACCCCTTCAGGCAGAAATTTCTCGGTTTATGCCGGTATGAAGGGCACTCTGTTTTCTGCATTGGGACCTTATGAATACCTGGATCAGGTCGTAGGCGAAAATGAAATTGCGAAAGTATGGTTTAATTTCTCTCCTGTTATCTCTGTTTCATACCAGCCTGAAAAAGGGCAGAATATAAAAGGCTCTTTTTCTGTGAACGATCAAAACCTTCATCTGGCAACTTTTAGTTCAATTCCATTACCTAATGATTTGTGGATGCCATCTACTCCGGGGATAAAACCTGAAGTATCAGAGCAGCTTACGATTGGTTATTACAGGGAAAATAAGGATTTTGATTTTAGTGTGGAAACCTGGACAAAGTATATGGATAATCAGTTGATATTAAATTTTGTAACCGATTATTCCGTGTTCAATGGCTTTGAAGATGAGTTTCTTAAAGGTGTTGGATTTGCTTACGGTCTGGAATTCTCTGTAAAGAAGAAGACAGGCAAACTAAGAGGAAATCTGAATTATACATATTCCCGTTCCAAAAGGTCTTTTGAAAAGATTCTGAATGGAGCATGGTTTAATGACAAATATGACAGACCTCACGATTTTAATATTAATGCTTCATATGATTTAAATAAAAGGTGGAAGTTCTCAGGTGTTTGGGTTTTAGCTTCCGGCATGAATCTGTCGCTACCCACCGGAAGATGGTGGATGATGGGGTCGGTGATGAATGATTATGATGGTTTCAACAGGATGAGATTACCTGTATATCACAGACTTGATTTGTCAGCCAGCCTGAAACTTAAATCAAAATTGTTTGATGAATCGGAATTGAATTTTTCTGTTCTGAATGTTTATAACAGAGCCAATCCTTATTATATATATTACAGGGTTTTAGTCGGAGACAGCCAATATTCACTTGATATTAAACCTGTACAGGTTTCACTGTTTCCGATTATGCCTTCCGTTAGCTGGAGAGTAAAGTTATGAGATATATAAGTATTTTTTTTATTATAATATTGTTTGCATCCTGTACTTCAACTATAGAGCTGGAGCAGGGAGATTATGAAAAAAAAGTAGTGGTTGATGGCTGGATAGAATCAGGTAATTACGCAAACGTTTATCTTACATGGAGTTCTCCTTTTTTATCAGATCTGGATTCGGCATCTATCAGGGAAACCTTTATCAATTATGCAAAAGTTACTCTTACAAGTTCGGAAGGAGAGTCTGAAATACTGGTTTTGAAAATGCAAAAAAATACTTTTCCGCCATTTGTATATAAGTCCGTCCAAATTAAAGGGAAGGCTGGTTTAAGATATGATCTAAAAGTTGAAGTCGAAGGTTTAAATATTACAGCTTCAACTTCAATTCCTCAACCTCCTGAAATAACCAGGCTGATAATGGTCCCAATGGACGACAGTACAGGTTTTTTAAAAGGTGAATTAAAACCTGACGGTACAAAAGATGAGTTTCTTTTTATTAATTTTAAGAGCAAGATGAGTAGAGATGAAATATTCAGACCATGCAGAATTCCTGTCTGGTGGGCAAAAAAAACATCAGAACTATCTGTATTTAATATTTACCGGAATACCAAAACCTATATGAACCTTATCAATCCAAAAAGTGATCCATATTACGGGTGGCCTGAATTCCGGTTTTCGTTACAGGATTCTGTAAGTGTTAAGGTTGGCAATATTGATCAGGAGTCATATGACATATTATTTAGTGTACTGACTGACCAGGCTGTACAGGAAAATCCATTTTCATTTAACAGTACCGGAATAAAATCAAATATTTCCGGTGGCATTGGCAGATGGACCGGCATTGGTGTAGCTCCGATGCTTTTTTATGATGGAAAAAATTTAAAGTCCGAAGATTAAATTTATTATATTTAACTTGCTTTTTGATAGATTAAGTCATAATTTTGAGTGGTTGAAGATGATATCAACTTACATATTTTAAATATATGTAGTGTTTTATTTACAAATTTCCAAAATGTTTTGTGTTATGAATATAGATAAAATAATGGCAGGCCTTGAGGCTAAGCATCCCGGTGAAATCGAATATTTACAGGCAGTAAGGGAAGTTCTTTTAAGTGTTGAGTCTGTTTATAATGAACATCCTGAGTTTGAAAAAGCTAAAATTATTGAAAGGTTGGTTGAACCTGACAGGATTTTTACGTTTAAGGTGCCCTGGGTTGATGATGCAGGAAAAATTCAGGTGAATATCGGTTACAGGATTCAGTTTAACAATGCCATTGGCCCTTATAAAGGAGGATTACGTTTCCATTCATCAGTTAATCTTTCAATTCTTAAATTTCTGGGATTTGAACAAACTTTCAAAAATGCACTAACCACATTACCTATGGGTGGAGCAAAAGGTGGTTCAGATTTTAGTACACGTGGTAAATCAGATGCTGAAATAGAGAGATTCTGCCATAGCTTCATGCTTGAATTATGGAGAAATATCGGGCCTGAAACCGATGTTCCTGCAGGTGATATTGGCGTAGGGGCGAGAGAAATCGGGTATTTGTATTCAATGTATAAAAAGCTTGCACGTCAGAATTCGGGCGTACTTACAGGTAAAAGTCTTGAATATGGCGGATCACTGATAAGACCCGAAGCAACCGGCTTTGGTGGTTTATATTTTGTCAGACAAATGCTCGCAACTATTGGTAAAGGCATCGAGGGCAAAACAATTGCGATTTCCGGTTTCGGGAATGTAGCATGGGGTGCCGCAAAAAAAGCTACTGAGATGGGAGCAAAAGTGGTGACTTTATCAGGTCCTGACGGTTACGTTTATGATAAGGATGGTCTTAATGCTGAAAAAATTGAATTTATGCTTGAATTGAGAAACAGCAATAATGATATTATCGAGCCTTATGCAAAACAATTTAATGCTGAGTTTTACCCCGGTAAACGCCCATGGGAGCAAAAAGTAGATATTGCATTGCCCTGCGCTACTCAGAATGAGCTTGATATAAATGATGCAAGACATCTTATAGAAAACGGGACAATATGTGTGGCTGAAATATCAAATATGGGATGTACTCCTGAAGCCATTGATGCTTTTATTGAGGCTAAGATTCTTTACGGGCCGGGAAAAGCTGTAAATGCAGGTGGCGTTGCTACATCCGGTCTTGAGATGACTCAGAATGCAATGCATATATCATGGCCTGCTGATGAAGTAGATTCCAGACTGAAACAAATCATGACTGATATTCATAGTCAGTGCGTCCTTTACGGCAAACAGAAAGACGGATACATTAATTATATGAAAGGTGCTAATATTGCCGGTTTCATGAAGGTGGCAAAAGCTATGCTTGAACAGGGGTTTCTTGGCTAAAAAGCTTTTGCGTGGTATTCTTTCAAAAATGAGCAGATGTCATTATTTTTGTACTTATGCAGGAATTGAAAGTTACCGGTATTGAAAAAGAATTTGTGCGTGAAAATATGCACATGGATGTCGCTGCCCTGGCTTTGAAGCTGGGGCATCGTCATGATATTGATACTCAAAAAATACTCAGACAAATAAGAGGATATCAGGTTATAAAAAAGAAAGTTCCTTCCTGGTTTGAAAATGATGACTTGCTTTTCCCTGAAAATATTTCTCTCGAGCAATGTTCTTCGGAAATTACAGCCAGATACAAAGCCCTGTTGGTTGAGGAATTACTTAAGACTGATAATTCCGATTTACATTCAGATGTCTTGCCCTCTAAATCCGACGCGGAGCATCAGGGAGATTGCACAACCGAATTCAATATTCATGTCGCGGATTTACCCGGTAAGACCACACCAGAATTAAAAAACTCATTGCTTGATATTACAGGAGGTTTGGGAGTTGATTTTTCATTTCTTTCAAGGCTTTTTTCAAGTGCTGTATATGTTGAGCGTAATGATATTTTATGCTCAATTGCAGGCGAAAATTTCAAATCATTTGGTTTCAGCAATGTAGAGATTATAAATGATGACGGCCCGGGATATTTGGAAAACTCTGATGCCTTTTTTGACCTCATATTTGCTGATCCAGCCAGAAGAAACGCTAAAGGAGAAAAGACTGTTTATCTTGAGAATTGTGAGCCGGATATTACCAAATACAAATCCGTTTTGCTGCAACATTCCCGTTATATGCTTTTGAAATTGTCTCCAATGCTGGATATTTCAAGGGCTTTAACTCAACTGCCTGAAACCATATCTGTGCATGTGATATCAGTAGACAATGAATGTAAGGAATTATTGTTTTTACTGAAATCTGATTTAAACGAAGGGGTGAAAGCATTTCCTGAATCAGATATTTCCATCCATTGTGTCAATTTGGTTTCCGGTGATAATATGAAACACCCAACATCCGGCAATTGTGGAATGCTCTCAGACGATTTTGAAAAATCTGTTTTAAAAACCAACCCCCCGGGCTTTAAATACAGGAAATTTGTCTTTTCTAAAAAAGAAGAATCAATGGCTGATTGTAGTTATGCTTCAGAACCATTGAATTATCTCTACGAACCTGACTCTTCGGTAATGAAAGCAGGAGCTTTTAACGTTGTATCTGACAGATATAAATTGATGAAACTGCATCCAAACAGCCATCTTTATACTTCTGATGTTTTTGTTGCTGATTTCCCGGGTAGAGCATTTCTGGTTGAATCTTGTTTTCAGCTTAAAAAGGAGGATATTAAAACTCATTTTAAGGGTAACAATAAAGCAAATATCACTGTCAGGAACTTCCCTGAAAGCGTAGAAAATATCAGAAAAAAAACCGGAATTAAAGACGGTGGTGATGTCTATGTTTTTGCTACTAAACTATTTGACGGTAAAAACGTTTTAATCAAATGCAGGAAGTTTTGATTTAAAAATCAAAATTTTCAGGAGGATCAAAAAAAATATATTTCGTGTTGGAAAATATGTCAAATATTTATTACCTTTAACACAAAAATTATATACATATGAGATTAAGTAAACTATATACAATAATACTTTTCCTGACCATTGCAATGAGTGTTGCTGCTCAAAAAGGTACAATAAAAGGTCGGGTTTATAATGTTTCCAACAATCAGCCATTGGAATTTTGCACTGTCAGCATTCAGGGTACGACAATAGGTTCTACGTCTGACCTTGACGGTAATTTTATTTTCACGGGTATCGAGCCCGGTTTCGTCAGGCTTGTTGCTACATATGTGGGTTTTGAGACAGCGGTTTCAGCCGAGATACAGGTGCAGGGCAACCAAACTGTGTTTGTCGATCTGCCGGTAAGGGAAAAAAACACTGAACTTAAAGAAGTGGTAGTTAGACAGGTGGTTAATTTAAAGAAGCTTGAAAGTCCGGTTTCTTTTATGCAGATTGGAGTTCAGGAGCTTGAAAAGGGTGCCGGTGTCAACAGGGATGTTTCCAAATCTGTACAGCTTTTACCTGGTGTTGGCGCAACTGACCCTAATCGTAATGACTTGATTGTAAGAGGTGGCGGACCTTCGGAAAATGTTTTCTTTCTTGATGGTATAGAGATCCCGGTTATAAACCATTTCGCCACGCAGGGTACTTCCGGTGGTACTGTTGGAGTTATTAATCCTGATTTTGTAAGTGAAGTAAACTTCTTTACGGGAGCTTTTCCAGCTAACAGAGGAAATGCTTTAAGCTCTGTTATGGATATCAAACAAAAGGATGGGAGCAAGGACAGATTACATTCCAAGGTTTCAATCGGTGCATCTGATGCAGCTTTGACTGTTGATGGCCCGCTTAGTGAAAACTCCACTTTTATAGCATCAGTAAGACAGTCTTATCTGCAGTTCCTTTTTAGCGCGATAGGGTTGCCATTTTTACCGACATACACTGATTTTCAGTTGAAAAACAAAATTAAAATAGACAACAAAAATGAGCTGACTTTCATTGGAATTGGTGCAATTGACGATATGGTGTTGAATACAGGCATTAAAAATCCTACAGAAAGCCAAAGATATTTATTGTCTTATCTGCCTGTGTATAAACAATGGAATTATGCTGTTGGAGCTGTTTACAGAAGATTTTATGAAAATCATTTCAATACTTATGTTTTAAGCAGGAATATGCTCAGAAATGCCAGCTTTAAATATCAGGACAATGATGAAACCAAACCTAAGGTTTCTGATTATACTTCTGATGAGGCTGAAAATAAATTCAGATTTGAAAGCAACTATCCTGACCTGCCTGTAAGATTAAATTTTGGTGCAGGACTCAAATACTCACATTATACTAATGATACTTACCGTAAGTTTTTCTTTAATAAT
>CAZCPI010000094.1:5506-9407 GCA_964500535.1 uncultured Bacteroidales bacterium | reverse complement strand
ACAGAACTTGCCGTTGAATAATCTATGTATTCTTTAATAATTGGAAATGCCTTCCAGTTGGCAAAAGCTTTAAAAGCAAGGATTATTTCCACACCGGCTTCATCTTTTACTGATTTTATCAGCTTCAGGTTTCTCCGGAGAAGGGATTCCTCCAAAACATAGGAGGGAGAAGGTATATTATTAAAGTCCAACATTTTATACAATAGTTTTAGTCAATCAAATTAAACTTTGCAAATTTAAGCAATAATTTTTTGGTTCCTGAATTTTCAAAGTCGACAGTTATTGTACAGTTACCTTCAATCCCTTCGATTTCAGATATTTTACCTTTTCCGAACCTTTCGTGCAAAATGGATTGCCCAACTCTGAGAGATTTACCGTCATGAACTGCACCTGTTGAAACCTGACTTGCTGAAGTATCATTATCAGATAGTTTCGTAAGAGGTTTGCCGGTTCTGACTGATGTGGGGGCCTGGTTTCGACCAGAATTTATATTAACTGAAGGTCTGGAGGGCCAATCCTGTGATTTATTACCCGAATTGTATGAATTATTTCGTGGAAACCGGTTTTCGGCTTCTTCAAAAGATTTGCCTGTCCCGGGATTAAATAGTGATGACTCAGAAGGCAATTCCAAAAATCTCGGATCAATATCAGCAAGAAAACGGCTTGGTCTTGTGAAATTACTTTGCCCATTCCTGAACCTGCTTTTAGCGTAACTTAATATACAGACTTTTTCTGCTCTTGTTATTGCTACATATAGTAATCTTCTTTCTTCTTCCAGTTCTTTTTCAGACTCTACTGTACGTGCTGAAGGGAAGATTTCTTCTTCGAGACCAACAACAAATACGTTTTTATATTCAAGGCCCTTGGATGCATGTATAGTCATCATTGTTACCTTTTCACCTTCAGCATTTTTATCTTCGTCCTGATCAGTTAAAAGTGAAACCTCTGATAAATAATCAGCCAGAAAAATGGCTTCATTTCCCTCTTCAATACGATTTTCTACAAACTCGTTCATACCTGATAACAACTCGAGTATATTCTCCTTTCTGCTGATATTTTCAGGTAAATTGTCAACTCTGACATCAGCGTATATACCGGATTCTTTAATTAACTCATCAGTAATTTCATAAACATTTTTCTGATTTACTGAAAGTCTGAATTTATTGATCAAATCTCTGAATGTCAGTATTTTTTTAGCTGTACCTGAGTTGATTTGCAAATCAAAATTCTCCGGATTTTCAAGAACTTTACTGACTCCTGTAGATGAACCTGATGCCGCACTAAGTATTTTATGCTGTGTTGTGTCTCCTATACCTCTTGCAGGGTAATTGATAACTCTCTTAAAGGCTTCTTCATCATCAGGGTTTAAAAGGAGGCGCAGATAAGCGATTACATCCTTTATTTCTTTTCTCTGATAGAATGATAAACCTCCATAAACTCTGTAAGGCAGGTTTCTTTTCCTGAGTGATTCTTCAAAAATACGTGACTGAGCATTTGTACGGTAAAGAATAACAAACTCGTTAAGGCTGTCGTATGAGGATAAATGTATCTCATTTATCTTATTAGCCACAATAAAACCTTCTTCAATATCCGAGTATGCGCTGAAAACCCTTATCCTCTGACCTTCGTCATTTTCTGAGAAAATTGTCTTTTTTATCTGTGATTTATTTTTGGCAATCAGACTGTTGGCTGCGTTTACTATATTTTGTGTCGAACGGTAGTTTTGCTCAAGTTTGAACATCCTGCACTCAGGATATGAACTTTTAAATTTCAGAATATTTTCAATGTTGGCACCTCTGAATGAATATATACTCTGAGAGTCATCACCTACTACACATACTTTGTGATGGCTTTCAGCCAGTTTTTTGACAATAAGATATTGTGAAAAGTTAGTATCCTGATACTCATCAACCAAAATAAAGCTGAACCTGTCCTGATAAGATTTAAGTATTTCCGGATGATCTCTGAATAATATGTTGGTCATCAGCAGTATATCGTCAAAATCCATCGCAGAAGCCAGCTTGCATCTGTCAACATACTTCTGGTAAATATCTTTCATCAGAGGTCTTTTAGAGTGAGCATCATCTTTCTGAATATTTTGATTGGCAGCATAAGCTCCAGGGGTAATTAAATCATTCTTTGCTGCTGATATTCTGGATTGTACGCTGTTTGGCTTATATATTTTATCATCAAGGTTCATGTCCTTGATTATGCTTTTTATCAGACTTTTGCTGTCTGTAGTATCATAAATTGTAAAATTTGCAGGGTATCCTATTGCCTCTGCTTCAGAACGCAGGATTCTTAGGAAAATCGAGTGGAAAGTCCCCATCCATAAACGGGAAGCCGATGCGGGATCTACCAGTTGGGCTATTCTTTCTTTCATTTCCCTTGCAGCTTTATTGGTGAAAGTCAGAGCCATAATGCTCCAGGGTTGCAGCCCTTCTTTTAAAAGTCCGGCAATCTTATATGTAAGAACTCTGGTTTTACCTGATCCGGCTCCTGCAATTATCAAAGAAGGGCCATTATTGTACAGAACAGCTTCTTTTTGGCTATTATTAAGATTTTCAATTAGTTGATTCACAATTAATATTTTTTTTCCGGGAAACAAAGTTATACAAAAATTGAATCTACTTGCTGCTAGTAGTAAGGATTCTTCGATTGAGCATAGGAAAAATTTGTAGAATTACATTATATAAATGTATATTTGTTACTTATGAAAGAGGTTTTTATCATGTATTATTAATACTTAAAAAAAGATAATTATGGAATTTAAATTACCGGCATTGAATTATGCACAAAATGGATTAGCTCCTGTTCTGAGTGAAAATCTGATAGGTTTTCATTATGGTAAACATCACCAGACTTATGTTGACAACCTGAACAAACTGGTACCAGGTACAGAATATGAAAGTTTAAACCTGGAAGAAATAATAAAGAAATCAAATTCAGGTCCGGTTTTTAATAATGCTGCTCAGATCTGGAATCATACTTTTTATTTTGAAGCATTAACCGCACCAGGTAGCTCAAAAGAAACACCTTGTGAATGTATTGCGAAACAATGGGGGAGTTTTGAAGCTTTCAGGGATGAATTCTCAAAATCAGCTGTCGGATTATTCGGATCAGGTTGGACATGGCTTGTTAAGGATAATGATGGCAAATTACTTATCGTAAACGAAAGTAATGCAGGAAATCCATTGACAAAAGGCCTGAAACCAATCCTTTGTTTTGATGTATGGGAACATGCTTATTATCTTGACTACCAAAACCGGAGAGCTGAATATATCAGTAAATTATGGGATGCTCTGGATTGGACAGTCATAAATAAAAGATTCTAAATAATTAGTTTAAGAAAGACTTGTCGATAAGCTGATATACAGCTTTTTTCAACTCCTCATAATCTTTCCTGCATTGTTGGAAAAACTTTTTCTTTTTCCCGGTAATATACTGAAAATGCAGGAAAGGTATTTTTATATATTGCCTCCATTTTTCGCCGGCTATACCAAAGATTCCTGCCGCAAACAAGGCAATGATGAAGTATAAAAATGATAATTTGAAGATTATTGTTATCAATAATGCTATCAGAAAATAAATCAATGGATTAATGATCATGCCAACCATAAATGAATATGTATTATGCATTTGTTTGTCTTCAATCAGACCGCAAAATTTTCTGCTTATAAGCAATGAAGGAATATTCATCAATAATCCCGGAGTCATAACTAAAGTAATTAATACCTGATATACAAGTTTTAAAGCATGAAACCTGTAATCCATTAATTCAGTGGTGTAAAAAGGATAATCCGTTAAGTCTTTGAACTTGACAATTTTATTTCCAAGCTGTTCCAATAATTCCGGATTTTCTTTTTCCGTTTTATCAAATAGTAATCCCAGTTTTTTTCTG
>CAZCPI010000094.1:0-5406 GCA_964500535.1 uncultured Bacteroidales bacterium | reverse complement strand
ATTGGTTTCCCATAATTTAAAACGATATCAGCTCCGGCATGTTGGAAAAAATTATAATCTATTGATACAGGAACTATTGATACATGATCCAATCCTTCTAATTCTTCTTCAGATGAAAAAGCAATTCTGAAAACACCTTTGACAAGGGGTCTTAATTTATGCTGATGACCATGATTACCTTCAGGCATTATGCAAAGCTGTTTTCTGTCCAATAAAATATCTCTGGTAATTTCAAACTGCTCCTCATTTTTTGACAGGTTTTCATAACCATCTCTTATGCGGTAAACAGGCATTATTCTCAAAAAATAAAATAGCCAGTTAAATTTTCCACTTTTAAAAATGTCAGCTCTTGCCATAAATACCACCGGTTTCTTCTGTCCGAAAAGTACAATAAGCGGATCCATAAGTCCGCTTTGATGATTGGGGGCAAATATTACCGGTTTGTTTACAGGGATATTTTCAACTCCATTGATTTTAAATTCCCTGAAAAATTTCGTGAAGGCAAATCTTACATATTTATATACAAAATCGTACAGTTTACTGTCATCCTGTATTTTTTTTCTTTTAAAAGTCATTTGATTAACAATTGCTGTATGAACCTTATATAATATTGTTTTTCATAGGTTTTCGCTTCCAGTAGAATCCTAAAGTAAGTCCTGAAATTATGTGCCAGATACCCCACCAGGCAGTTACTATCAACATACCGCCTAATGCAAGATCCTGAGGAAATATCTTCGGATTTAAAAGAAGAGCTAATCCAAGGCCGCTGTTTTGGATTCCGGTTTCAATGGTAGTAGCTCTCCTTTCAGAATCTTTTAATTTGAAAACAGTACCGGTAGCATAGCCAGTAAGTAATGCAGAACCATTATGTATAAGTACAATAATAAAAATATAAAGTATATAGTTAAGAAAAATATCAATATTGCTGTAAAATGCAATAACTATCATGGCCACAAATGCAATTATAGAAAATCTTTGCATCCAGGGTGCTATCTTTCTGGAGAATACCGGAAAATATTTAGCTGAAAGCATGCCTAATGTCAAAGGTATCCCTAACAAAATAAATACAGTGTAAAACATTTGTATAGCATCTATCGATATCGGTTGTAATAAATCCGCCGACCTTTTAGCCATATAATCTATATAAAGCCCTCCCCAGAGAGCAAAGTTGAGTGGAGTGGTAATAATAGCCGCTAAAGTAGAAAACGCTGTTAAGCTCACTGATAGTTCAATTCTTGCTTTAGCTATGCTACTGATAAAATTAGAAATATTTCCTCCGGGACAAGCTGAAACCAGAATCATACCCATTGCAACGGTTGGTGAAATAAACTTATGCAGAATAATAATTACGATGAATGTCACAGCAGGAAGTAGAATAATCTGAGAAAAAGCCCCCGCAATAAAAGGTTTGGGTTTTTTTATGATATCCTTAAATTCATCAAAACGAATGCCAAGAGCTACACCAAACATTATAAAGGCGAGTATAATATTCAGAATATGTGAACTACTTGTCGAAAAGTTAATTCTTACATTATCAAGAGACAGAAGTTGTTGGTACATAGACAGAAGTTTAGTTTTACCATGAAATTAGATATAGCGAAAATAACTAATTCTGCTTGTAATGCAAGCATTCTTTATTAATTTTGCCGATTATTTAATATTGAATAGAAATGGCAAATGAAATGAAGGAGCTGACTAAAAGAAGCGTTGATTATTCACAATGGTATCAGGATCTTGTAATCAAAGCTGATTTGGCGGAAAATTCTGCAGTCAGAGGGTGTATGGTTATTAAACCATACGGTTATGCGATATGGGAAAAAATACAAAGGCAGCTTGATGAAATGTTCAAGGAAACCGGTCATGTTAATGCATATTTCCCGTTATTTATTCCAAAATCCTTCTTAAGTCGTGAAGCTGAACATGTCGAAGGTTTCGCCAAAGAATGTGCCGTTGTAACGCACCACAGATTAAAAGCAAATCCTGATGGATCAGGCCTTATTGTTGATCCTGAAGCCAAGCTCGAAGAGGAACTTATAGTACGTCCTACTTCGGAAACAATTATATGGAATACATACAAAAACTGGATTCAATCCTGGAGAGATCTCCCTATTTTGTGTAATCAATGGGCAAATGTTGTCAGGTGGGAAATGAGGACAAGGTTATTCTTAAGAACAACCGAGTTTTTGTGGCAGGAAGGTCATACTGCTCATGCTACAAGGGAGGAAGCGGAAGCAGAAGCAAAGAAAATGCTCGAGGTTTATGCAACTTTTGCAGAAAAATATATGGCTGTACCTGTTGTTAAAGGCGTAAAATCAGCAAATGAAAGGTTTGCCGGTGCACTTGATACTTATACAATTGAGGCAATGATGCAGGATGGCAAAGCTTTGCAATCGGGCACATCGCATTTCCTTGGTCAGAATTTTGCAAAAGCATTTGATGTCACTTTTGTCAACAAGGAAAACCGTCCTGAATATGTATGGGCTACTTCATGGGGGGTTTCAACCCGCTTGATGGGTGCGCTAATCATGTCGCATTCTGATGATAACGGACTGGTTTTACCTCCGGCTCTTGCTCCTTATCAGGTTGTAATTATACCAATCTTCAAAGGTGAAGATCAGTTAAATATGATAAATGAAAAAGTTTACAAGATAATTGACTCTTTAAAAGCTTTGGGTATCAGCGTTAAATACGATAATTCTGATAATAAGAAACCGGGGTGGAAATTTTCCGAATATGAACTTAAAGGAGTTCCTGTCAGATTGGCGATAGGAGCGAGGGATCTGGAGAACAATACTGTAGAGGTTGCAAGACGTGATACTTTGACAAAAAATACATGCTCTATAGACAACATTGATCAGTATATTAAAAATCTTCTGGGTGATATTCAGGAAAACATTTTTAATAAGGCTCTTGACTATAGATTAGCAAATACGAGAGAAGTTAACAGTTATGATGAGTTTAAGGTCGAGATTGAAAAGGGAGGATTCCTGCTCTGTCATTGGGATGGTACTCCTGAAACAGAAGAGCTTGTAAAAAATGAAACCAAAGCAACGATTCGTTGTATACCTCTTGACGGAGAAATCGTTCCCGGTAAATGTATGGTAACAGGCAAGCCTTCAGAAAGAAGAGTTATTTTTGCAAGAGCATATTAAATTATTTAAGCTATTTCTTTTTGAATGGCTTTTTAATACTTTCAACCATCTGAATGAACAAATCTTTCGGGTGGTTGAAATTTTCTCTGTAAACAACACCTACTCCCTGAGTGTTCAGGGCGGATTTAAAATATCTGTTATCGTTAGCCCTGTTGAATATTTTCCAACTCAATTTCTCAAAATTCTTCATTCTGAGATTCGCGTCAAATTCTCCAATAAACTGACTTGTGCCTTGATTCACAAGGTTTTCTCTTGAGCCAACGTTGCCTTCAATAGTCAATCTGTTATCGAGCCATTGCCCTGACATACCCAATTTCCATTCTCCGGGAGTACCAAGTTCATAGGCTTTATTTTTATAGTCAAAATCGACCGAAAGATTCGAATACCCGATGACCTGATTAAGCATTTTATTAAACTGAGAAGCGAGGGTAGATATCGTGGTATTTATAACCGATGACATGCCACTCTGGCTGGTCGAATAATTATAAGAAGGGGACATAAATCTGCCAAATAGCAACAAAAATACTATTTGTTGATTTGTTTGTTCTTCAGTATTAACCACATTCATAATTCTTCTTTTAAGCTCTTCGTCAGCCGATGGAAAATCAAGACCAAGGCCAATGTTAGGTCTTTGCAATTGACCGGAGAGATTCAGAACACAGTTAACAGGTATATTTGTACGGTTTAAGTTTAAACTTGATAATTCATCTATAGACAATAAATCAGTCAGTTGTGCATCGATCGAATAATTTGCTTTAATATCCAGTTGAGCTTCAAAAGGATTTCCTGAGAAATCAATTGTACCATCAGGAACAATATTAAAATCTCTGCGCAAAAGATTCTGGTAAATAAACTTGTAACTACCTTTTTCAATAGTGTATTTACCAAATAACTCAATTTCACCCTTATCAGTTATCACAGATCGTATTGCACCGGATCCTATTGCTTTAATTTCATCACCCGTTGAGGGGTCTGTAATAAGTATCAATTCAGCATTCGGAGTGGCTTCTACGTTTAAATTAACGGTTACCGAGCTGGCTGATACATCGTCTATAAAATTGTACTTTTTACTCTTTTTGGGTGTTTCGAATATTTCTTTTCTGCTTCTCCGGGTATTTTTAAAATTTATAAAATTCATTTCTTCAATCTCGGTATCACTTAAAAAAGAAATTACAGCTTTAGTCTTATCAGACGTTTTTACATCGACATCTATTAATACATCCTTTTCATCTCCGCTTATTCTAACTTTACCTGACCCGTAAGCAATTCCTGAAAATAAAGCATCCGCTGTTACAGGAATATCCATACCTATGATCTTATCTGTTTTTACATCTATATCAAGTTTGAAATCCTTGAAGAAATCGTGAGTAATAGCGCCGTTTGCAATTGCTATATTACCTTCCCTGTCTTTAATCCTGACATTTCTGAAACTTGCCAGTTTTGGTGAAAGGAAAACTGAATCTGAGAAAGTATATCTGGTATTAAGCATATCTATACCAAAAGATACATTTTCAACATATGCCTTTGTATAAATACCTATTTTTTTCATAGGTCCCCTGATAGAAACTTTACCGGATCCGTATCCATCTATTTTTCCAAGAAAACTTTCCATATACGTACTTAAAAAAGACAATGGTATATGATTACCGTCAACAAATAAATTTATTGAATCTCCAATTGGATAGTAAGCTCCGGTGACATTGGCAATATGTCTTCCGCTTATTGAAGATCTTATCTTACTGACAAGATCGGCATTTATATTGATGGCTTTTTTTTGTTTATCCCAGTCAGATGTTGCCTTGACATCCCCTAATGGACATTTATTAATAGAAAAGTCTTGTGCGAATAAAGAAGCATTTAAAGTTAATTCTTTTAAAAGGTGAGGGCAGGAGGCATTTCCCGTAATTAAACCTCCTAATACAAAATCCTGCGATGGGAACAAATTGAAAATATCATCAAGTCTGAAAGAATTAAGGGCAACATTTAAAGTGTCATTTTGAAAAGCTGAAGCTACGCCATCGACTTTAATAAACGCATCATTATGACTTATCTGAAACTTGTCAAATTTAATTCTGTTTTTTTCATAATTAATTTTTGACTCATGTATTTGCCATATAGTGTCATTAAGTATAATCTTAGTCGGAAGTAATTTAGCATCAATTACAGGTAAACCTGAATTATTCTTGTGGTAAGAAAGGTTACTTGAAATTCTGCCTGAATGAGTGTTTTCACCCGAATTACTCCAATAAAAATT
>CAZCPI010000093.1:0-9670 GCA_964500535.1 uncultured Bacteroidales bacterium | reverse complement strand
AAACAGAAAATAAACTTAATACCATAAAAAATGCAAAACTTATTGAGAGATATATTGTTTTTTGCTGCCGCCATGCTCTTAGTCACTGCCTGCCAACAGGGTAAGACTAAAGAAAAGCCGAAAGTTGCAGTTGTAATTTCTACTCTTAACAATCCATGGTTTGTTGTTTTGGGTGAAACTGCTGTCGAACACCTTAAAGGACTGGGTTATGATGCTGTATTATTTGATTCTCAGAATAATCCTTCCAAAGAAACCGAACACTTTGACAATATTCTTGCTTCTGGTTACAAAGCAATTCTTTTTAATCCTACGGATGCCAACGGCTCTATTGTAAATGTGAAGGCTGCAAAAGCTGCAGGAATTCCTGTATTTTGCATGGACAGAGAAATCAATGATATAAATAGTGCGACTTCGCAGATATTGTCTGACAGTTATTCGGGATGTGTTGCTCTTGGCCAGGAATTTGCTAAAAACCTGAAAGGTAAGGGTACATATTTTGAGCTGCTTGGACTTGTCGGTGATAATAATACATGGAACAGGTCAAAAGGGTTTCACAGTGTTGTTGACCAATATCCTGATATTAAGATGATTTCTCAGCAGAGTGCTGACTTTGACCGTAATAAGGCTATGGAGGTGACAGAATCCATGCTTCAGGCTAATCCTGATGTTAATGCTATATTCTGTGGAAACGATGCAATGGCGATGGGGGCCTATCAGGCTGTACTTGCGGCCGGTAAATCCGGTGTAATCCAGATTTATGGTTTTGACGGTGCTGATGATGTAATCGACGCAATACGTGAAGGTAAGATAAAAGCTACCGGAATGCAGTTCCCGAAAACTATGGCAAAGACGGCTGCTGACTTTGCAAATGAATTTATTAAGAAGAGTAAAAAGGACTTTCCTCAGAAAGTGCCTGTTGCAGTCGAATTGGTAAATGCTGATAATGCTGGCGATTACGGTTCATATGAAAAAGCTGCCAAATGACGCGTAAGATTATTAAATGGGTGATTTTTGCTTTAGCTGTAATAGCAGTTATCAGGTTTTCATTTTATGTCGAGCCATTGCATGAGCATAAGGAAAAAGAGCTGATGAAGAAATTCAGCCCTGATCAACTTGTGGAATACCACTGGAATAATGACCTTGAGGCACTTTTATCAAATGCTTTGGATGTTGAAGTTTTTAATCAGGGCATGATGAGTGATGCAAAAGGTTTTTCTTTAAAGTATGCAAAGTCTCCCGGTATAGGCGCCGGCAGCTATTTTTTAATAAAAGGCAAAGTCAGGGTCACAGGTAAGTCTGAAGAGGCTGTTACTTTTGATTTTTGCGGTGAAACCAAAGCCGGGTTATTGACAAAATTCATTTTTACAAATACTGCACGGGATGCAAGTGGCTGGTTTGATGCTGACGCTTTTCAAAATACGATGGATTATAATTCGGTTTCGACATGTTTGAATAAGATTATTGTTGAAAAAGTGGCTAAACCTGTGATCGATAGTATTTGTATAGGTTCTTGTATTGAATTTTGGGGTGCGATTGAGGTCAATCCCGATAAATATCCTGTGAAAAATATCGATATAGTTCCTTTTAAAATAAAATTGTCAGGCAATGACTGATTATCCTGAAATTGCTCTTGAAGCCGTGGGTATTACAAAAAAGTTTCCCGGTGTTGTGGCTTTGGATAATGTGGATTTCCATATTTATAAAGGGAAAGTCAATGCCATTGTCGGTGAAAACGGAGCAGGTAAATCTACATTAATGAATATCCTTTCAGGTGTTTATAATGATTATGAGGGAACAATTAAAGTAAATGGTGATTGTGTAAAATTCAGTTCGGTCACTGATGCCAGACATGCAGGTATCTCAATGATACATCAGGAGTTGAATCTCGTGCCGCATATGACCGTGGCTGAAAATATCTTTCTCGGACGTGAACCACTGAATGCTGCCGGTCTGGTGAATTTTAAAAAAATGAAGTCTGATACACTGTCAATTCTGGCTACTCTTGGTTTTGATTCATATCCCGATGCGATGGTAATGGATTTGAGAGTAGGGCAGCAACAGATGGTTGAAATTGCAAAGGCTTTGTCTTTTGACAGTAAAGTCCTTATAATGGATGAACCTACTTCTTCATTGTCAGAGAAGGAAACCAAGGTACTTTTTAATCTGATAAAATCTTTGACATCAAAAGGAGTTGCCATTGTATATATCACTCATAAGATGGATGAAATCAGGCTGCTTGCCGATTATGTCACTGTGCTTAGAGATGGCAGGTTTATTAAGGAGGCTGCTATCGCGGATATTTCAATGGATGATATCGTGAAGAGTATGGTCGGAAGAGACAGAAATGAATTTTTCGTCAAAACAAATCATAATAAAGGTGATGTAGTCCTCAAAGTCAGTAACCTTTCACTTGAAGATGAAACTCATCATGGCAGGCATGTTCTGCAGAACATTTCTTTTGAAGTTTCTAAAAACGAAGTTCTTGGTATCTATGGACTGATGGGGTCAGGCAGGACTGAATTATTTGAATCTTTGTTTGGTTTGTATCCTGAAAGGGCAAAAGCAGATATTTATGTAAATGGTCAAAATGTTAAGATTAAGCATCCCTGTGATGCTGTTTCTAAAGGTTTGGCTTTGATTCCTGAAGACAGGAAACGTGACGGATTGGTGCTTTGCATGTCAATAAAACAAAATACCAGTCTGGCTTCATTATTGTCTTGCCTGAAATTTGGTTTATTAAATAAGGGTCTTGAAAATAAATGTGCTGATGATTACAGAGAAAAGCTTGCTATAAAGTCATTTTCATCAGAACAGCTTGCTTGTCAGCTTAGTGGTGGTAATCAACAAAAGGTTGTGCTTTCGAAGTGGCTTTTAACTCATCCAAAGGTTTTGTTGCTTGATGAACCCACAAGGGGTATTGATATAAATGCAAAAAATGAAATTTATAAATTGATGGATACTCTTTCTGATGAAGGTATGGCTATTGTTGTGGTTTCAAGTGAATTGCCTGAAATTATGGCTGTGTCGGACCGTATCCTGACTATTTGTAACGGTGTTTTGACCGGTGAGTTCAACAGGAAGGATTTTAGTGAAGAGAAGATACTTAAAGCTTCATTACCGGGTGGAATGGGAAATTAAAAAAACTAATTAATGAAAACGACAATTAAGGCAGTTTTTGCCAGACCAATAGTGAAACCTCTTGTTGCTTTGATGATAATGATCATCGTAATGACATTCCTGTCTGAAAACTTCGCAACATCCGACAATTTTTTTAATGTGCTGAGGCAGGTTTCTGTCAATCTGTGTATTTCAGTTGGTATGACTTTGGTTATACTTACTGGTGGTATTGATCTTTCTGTCGGCTCTGTTCTTGCTTTAAGTGGTGCTGTTGCTGCGGGAATGATGAAGAATGGTCTGGAATTGCAGGGTGCTGATGCTTTTGTCGGTTTCAGTTTTTTTGGTTGCATCGTTGTTGCTTTACTTATAGGTGCGATTTTGGGTGCTTTTAATGGTTTGATGATAACACGGTTTAAGCTGCCTCCGTTTGTCGCTACTCTTGGTATGCTTACTATTGCAAGAGGTCTTACAATGCTTTATACTAATGGTTTCCCTATCACAGGTCTTGGTGAAAGTTTTTCATTTTTAGGAACTGGCTGGCTGATTGGTGTACCTATGCCTGTATGGGTTGCTCTGGCTGTTGTAGTATTCTTTGCATTTTACATGAAGAAAACCAGGACTGGAAGATATATTTTTGCGATTGGCGGTAATGAGAAAGCCAGTCTTTTGTCAGGGATTAAGGTCGATAAGGTTTTGTTACTTGTGTATACTCTTGCCGGTGTGCTTTCTGCTGTTGCGGGTTTGCTGGTAACGGCAAGGCTTGACTCTGCTCAGCCAAATGCAGGCGGTGGTTACGAGCTTGATGCTATTGCTGCTGTTGTTATTGGTGGTACTTCAATGAGTGGGGGAAAGGGTTCTATTGCGGGTACTGTAGTAGGTGCTTTGATAATTGGTGTCCTTAACAATGGACTTGTTCTTCTTGATGTTTCTCCTTTCTGGCAGCAGGTTATTAAAGGTTTCGTCATAATAGGTGCTGTTGTTCTTGATAAGTACAGCCTGAAATCCGGAAAGGCTTAATTTTACCCGGGCATTCCCTGATTTTTTTTTAATTGCAGCGAGCGTACGCCTCGCTGCTTGCGGTGATTGTATTCCGGTGTGCGCATTCCCGGTTGCCTGCTGTGTGCTTATTAAACTCCGGAGGTGCTCTTGCCCGGTTTCTTTGCTGTAGCAAACATCTGTAAGCTAATCTTTCAGGTGAATAAGATTGTGTTATAATTATTGATAAAATAAAATAAAATTAAAATAAGTGCGCAATGATGTAATATTATGCCTATATTTGTGGAATATAAACAAAATGTAAAATATTAAATTATTGCCCAATGAAAAACACTTTACTTATCACGGGATTATGTTTGTTATTGCAGGCTTTTTCCCATTTTTCAGGCGTAACAAACGCTCAGTCGGCACAATCCGACACTCTTTCATGGAGCTGGGAAGTTACTTCTACAGCAAGTACTCATACTAAAAGTCTGACATTAGCTTTTAAAGGCAGTTTGTTGATAAACTGGGGTGATGGTATCTCAGAGCTGATACCTGACACTATGAGCAGCAAGGTGATAACGCATGTTTATCAGGCTCAGTCAAATTACTTTTGTTCTGCTGTTGGCTCTGATATTACTTATTTTAAAGCTGATTCAAAGAGAGTTCTGAGTATTGAAACCTTAAAATCGCCGAATCTTAATTATCTGAGCTTTTCAAGTTCTCAGGTTAAGTCAATTGATTTGACCGGGAATCCGGCACTGGTTTCTTTTTATTGTAGTGGAAATGATATTGAAAGTCTTGACTTGAGTAAAAATCTGTTGCTGCAAACCTTAACTTGCTCTGATAACAAGATTAAAAAGCTCGATTTATCAATGCTTACATTATTGAAGAAAGCAACAGTTCATACAAATCTGTTGACGGAAATCAAAGTGAATGCGGGAGGTGCTTTAAATTATCTTTCATGTATTAATTGTAATTTGTCTGCCGGTGCACTGGATTCAGTTTTTAATCAGCTCCCTGCACTTCCGGAGGTTTCTGCTTCTAAAAATCTTTATATTTTGAACAATCCGGGATCTTCAGCATGTCATACGGAAATTGCCGTTAATAAAAAATGGACAATAGACAGGGTTATTACACAAAGCTCATTCTATATTCCTACGGTTTCATGCAGGCTTGGAGATTCATTAAGAGTCTCAGTTAATTTGAAAAATGTTTCACCGGCAATTGCATTTGAAATGGATTTACTGATTCCGGCAGGTTTTTCACTGGATACGAGCAGGACTTGTCTGGTTTCGGCAAGAAAAGGGAGTCATATTTTGTCTGTTACAAAGAATTCCTCTAATCCGGCATTGTTCAAGATTCTGGCTTATTCGTTAAAGAGCAAAGATACATTTAAGGGAACAGACGGGAGCATTATTGATTTGTATATGAAAGCTTCTTCATCGATTAACAGCTACGCTCTGGATATCCAGAATGCGGTTCTGGTGGATACTTTAACAAATTCTCTTGAATTATCTGTTTCAGATGGTATTATTAATGTGAATGCGGCTGCTTTGATGGGTGATGCAAACGGAGATGAAGGAGTGAATGTTACTGATGTGGTTTATCTTGTGGCGTGGATTAACGGCAGAAATCCTCAGGGATTTCAGTCTGATGCTGCTGACCTGGATTTTAACGGGAAATTCAATATCATTGATATTACAAAAATGATTGAAATTATTAATTCAGTCAATGCTACCGGTAGTTCCTATCAGGTTTCAATGAGAAAGAAAACAGCTTCAAGGGCATTAAACTTTTTTAATGAGCAAGGTAGTGTAACAGGGAATCACATGTATATGAAGCAGTCAGATACAAATCCCATGATTATTGACTTGTACATAAAAAATACTGATATGATTCAGGCTTTTCAGGTCGATGTTCTGTTACCTGATAAATGTGGTTTCAAACAAACAGATTTGGTGAGCAAACCTTACAGGAGCAAGAATCACTCTTTGTCATTAAAAAAGATTTCTGAAATTGAAAATAAATGGAGAATAATAGCATATTCCCTTAAATCCGGTGATATCTTTACTGACAATGAGGGTATTGTTGCAAGTCTGGATATAATTACGGAAGATGCTGTTGAAAATGGTGTTTATCCGTTGTTTATGGATAATCCCCTGGTTACAGGCATTAATATGAACAGTCTTGTTCCGGGTATTTATGATACGGAGCTTTCAATTTCAAGAAGTATCGGGGAGGATTTAATTACAAAAATTATATCCGGCAAAGGTCAGATTATGATAACGGGAAAAGATTTTAATGCTGTATCTGTTTTTAATCTGTCAGGAAATATAATCGCAGGTTTAATTTCTTCTGATTCAGATAATCATACTATAATCCTGAAACCGGGTTTTTACATTGTCGAGCTTACAATGAGAGATGGCAAAAAGAAACAGGAGAAAGTAATTGTATTTTAAGATTGTCTTTTTGTCAGTTAAAAGGATATTTTTATCAGTGCTTAGTGTAAATTTTGTCAGATTATCCCGTTATATAAGATGGAAATATTTTTGGCACGAATTTGGCTGTTTAGTCTGTACATTTGAAGAGAAAAAATATTGGAGTTCGCTCCTGAAAAAATATGTTTAATTTTAAAAATTGAATGATTATGTCAATTAAACCTCTTTCTGATCGGGTGCTGGTTAAACCGGCTGCTGCAGAACAAAAAACCGCTAGCGGAATTATTATTCCTGACTCTGCAAAAGAAAAACCTTTAAAAGGTGAAGTTATTGCTGTTGGTCCTGGTACAAAAGATGAAACAATGCAGGTTAGCGTTGGTGATACTGTTTTGTATGGTAAATATTCAGGAACAGAAATCGAAGTTGATGGAGAAAAGTTATTGATTATGCGTCAGTCTGACATTTTAGCCAAATTCTAAAAAATTATATAACTATGGCAAAAGAAATCAAATTTAATACTGAGGCCCGTGATCTTCTCAAAAGTGGAGTTGATCAGCTGGCAGATGCAGTTAAAGTTACGCTTGGACCTAAAGGTCGTAATGTAATTGTCGAAAAGAAGTTTGGAGCACCTCATATTACAAAAGATGGTGTAACAGTTGCTAAAGAAATTGAGCTTGACAATGCCTGGGAAAATCTTGGTGCTCAATTAGTAAAAGAAGTTGCTTCAAAAACCGGTGATGACGCCGGAGATGGTACAACTACTGCTACTGTTCTTGCACAAAGCATTATCCGTGAAGGTTTGAAAAATGTAACTGCCGGAGCAAACCCTATGGATTTGAAACGTGGCATTGATAAAGCTGTTGCTGCTGTTGTTGCAAACCTGAAAGCTCAGGCTAAAGAAGTTGGTGATAACTTTGATAAGATTGAACAGGTAGCCAGAATTTCTGCAAACAACGATGCTGAAATCGGAAAACTAATTGCTGAAGCAATGAAAAAAGTTTCCAAAGAGGGAGTGATTACTATAGAAGAAGCCAAAGGTACAGATACTCACATCGATGTAGTTGAGGGTATGCAGTTTGACCGTGGCTATCTTTCAGCATACTTTGTAACTAATGCTGAAAAGATGGAGGCTGAAATGGAGAATCCATACATCCTGATTCACGATAAGAAAATTTCTTCATTAAAAGAAATGCTTCCAATCCTTGAAGCTGCTGTACAAACCGGTCGTCCTTTACTAATCATTGCTGAAGATATCGACGGTGAAGCTTTGACAACTTTAGTTGTCAACCGTTTGCGTGCATCTCTGAAGATTTGTGCTGTTAAAGCTCCTGGTTTTGGTGATCGCCGTAAAGAAATGCTTCAGGATATCGCTATCCTGACGGGTGGTACCGTGATTTCTGAAGAACAGGGTTTACAGCTTGATACAGCAACTCTTGAAATGCTTGGTACAGCTGAAAAAGTTACTGTAAGCAAAGACAATACAACTATTGTGAACGGTAAAGGTACAAAAGAAAGTATTTCTGACCGTGTTGGCCAGATTAAGGCTCAGATTGCTAAAACAACTTCAGATTACGATCGCGAAAAACTACAGGAACGTCTTGCAAAATTAGCAGGTGGTGTTGCTGTATTATATGTCGGAGCTCCTTCAGAAGTAGAAATGAAAGAAAAGAAGGACCGTGTTGATGATGCTTTAAGTGCAACCCGTGCTGCTATTGAAGAAGGTACAGTACCGGGTGGTGGTGTTGCTTATATTCGTGCTCTTGCTTCACTTGAAGATTTGAAGGGTGAAAACGAAGAAGAAACTTTGGGTATCAAAATAGTACGTCGTGCTATCGAAGAACCTCTCCGCCAGATTGTTTCTAATGCAGGTAAAGAAGGTGCCGTTGTTGTACAGAAAGTTCTTGAAGGTAAAGAAGACTATGGATACAATGCTCAGACAGACACTTATGAGCACTTCTATAAAACAGGAGTTATTGATCCTGCTAAGGTTACTCGTGTAGCTTTGGAAAATGCTGCATCTATTGCAGGCATGTTCCTTACAACTGAATGTGTAATAACTGAAAAGAAAGAAGAAAATCCTGCTCCGGCTATGCCTGGTGGTATGGGTGGTATGGGCGGAATGATGTAAAATCAAGCCTTGCTTTTTTTAGTTTTTTCATAATTAAGTTTGGGGTTGTCTCATTTGAGACAGCCCCTTTCTGATTATAAGTTAATTTGATACTTTTGTTGAGTAAGATAATTATCCTTTGTATGTATAGCAAGATTTGTTTATCATTTTTTCTGTCTGTTTTATTTTCGATTGGTTATGTTAATGCTGATCTTAAAGTGACAGGTAAAATTGTTGATACTGATACAGGACAGGGTTTGGAAGGTGTGGAAATAAGGATAAATAATCAATCTGTTGTATATTTTACGGATTCTGTCGGCAAGTTTGATTTTAATCCTAAAAATGCCACATTAACTGATTCTGTCTGCTTGAAATTAATGGGTTATAAACCTGTTGGCAGGGTACTTGCTGAATTAAGGAATGCTGAAATAATGCTGACTCCCCTGTCTTTTCAACTTAAAGAAATAACTTTTGAAAAACGTAAACCGCGAACAAAAATCCTGAATGGTTTCAACTTAAGGCATTATGCTGAACGCCAGAGGATACCGGATCTTGAAGAAAGGCAGACAGATATGATAGGCAGACCTTTTTTAAATAATGGTATCAATAAAAGGTTTTCGACTGTGAGGTCTGTCACGCTCATGCAGGAAAGTTTTTGTACTAACGATATGTCATTATATAAATCTCAACAGAGATGGCGCATAAGATTGAGAATATTTGAAGCAGGTCCTGCAGGGCAACCTACTGAGAATGAGCTTTTAAAAGATCGTATCATTCTTACTGAAGCAGACATGGTTTATAAAGATTTTGACAGAATCAGGTTTGATCCTAATACAAATTCTACGGCTTACACTAATTACGACTACTCCAGAAAATTGATATTCGGAATGTTAGAAGTGGATTTGAGAAAATTTGAGATACCCTTCACTTCAAATGGTATTTTTGTTTTTGTAGAGTTGTTGCCCCCGGTGCTGCAGGGCGGCACGAAGCTTTTCAGAATTGCGAAAATGGATGTCGGGAATTCGGG
>CAZCPI010000092.1:0-9691 GCA_964500535.1 uncultured Bacteroidales bacterium | reverse complement strand
ACATAGGCAGCTCCTAATGCAGCTGTAAGATAAGGGTCTTCCGAGAAGTATTCAAAGTTTCTACCACACAATGGATTTCGTTATATTATAGTTTTCCCGCTTATTACCAATCAAAATGTTGAAAACCATTCTTTTGTACATTTCAAGCATTTCAGGGTAAAACAAACGCAATTTTCTCATCACGGCAAATACTCCTTCATAAGATTTCTCAGCATCACCAACCAATGAATTAAGAGACTGATAGTGTATTTTGTCTGAACCTTTTCTGTCAATTCTGCCCATCAGTAAATGCGAATTATGACCTTCTCTGATTGTTCTGTATGAAACCATGTTCAAACCACATTCTACAGCTTTGAGATAGTATTCATATTCAGTTTTTAATGAATATGCTTTTGAAAGTATGCCGTCAGGTTTAAGAATCCACGAATTATATCCTTCCGGTACTTCTCCTTGTCCGGAAATGACATCCCCGTTAAAATCATTTACCGCAATTAAAAATGCAGGCATTTCAGAAGTTGTGGACAAACCGCAACGTAATATATCTTTAAACTTGTTTTCTTTTAATGAATTTTTACCTTTATCAAATAATACATTCAAACTCCTGACTATAACATCAATATCAACAGACGTAACTTCATCAATTTCAGGATAGCCTTCAGGATAAAAATTATAAGCTCCGGTACATCTGCTTCCCAAAAGCGAAAAAGCAGAGAGGGGAGATAAAAATTCAGGCTTTTTCCCGGTGTCAATTAAAGCATATGTTAATAATCTTCTGGAAAAACTTCCCGGCAGACAATCCAGAAAAAATCCGGGTATGCTATGTAAATCAAAAAAACTAATATTATTTATTGACTTCAGCGATTCTAAAGGATATAACAAAGGTGAAATGTTTTGTTCTGCATCAATAAAATGCGGATCAAATTGAAAAAAGCCTCTGTTCATTGTAGAATTCCATTCGATCAAACCAAGAGGATTTCCATACATTTTTGCTTCAAGAAATTGACTCATATATTTGTTTTTAAAACCATTAACCTGTGAAGACTTTATTTTTTTTGACTAATTATTTTCACTCTTTTTCTGTTTTTGAAGTTATAAGCCAGGATAGGATTTTTATCAGGATCAGGTAATGAATTATCCAGTGCCTCAAGCAGGTTTAATCTGCGCAACAAGGGAATTAAGCTGCTTAGATTGATTGATTTACCATTCTCCAAATCCCGGATAGTACACCTGTTTATTCCTGTTTGTTCTGCCAGTAATTGTTGAGTCAGATTGTTATATATTCTGTAAATTTTTATCCTGTCTCCAATCGCTGAAATTATTTGGCTATCTGTTTTTGAATACCATGATGATTCCATATGCATTTTTTTTACAAATATAATATAATGATGTTTTATTTCACTTTTACATTCA
The DNA here is from genome assembly GCA_964500535.1 of uncultured Bacteroidales bacterium. Classification (GTDB taxonomy): domain Bacteria; phylum Bacteroidota; class Bacteroidia; order Bacteroidales; family UBA1402; genus UBA8389. The sequence goes on along the minus strand of CAZCPI010000092.1, from coordinate 8,281 downwards.
TTTTTTGTCTTTAATTATATTATTATTCATCATTATAAAAGCATAAATAGAAATTTTAGTGCATAAATAACGTTGATAATCAATATATATATTAAAAACACAGTTAAATATATTTGTATTTTTACAAAATAAGCCATACATTTGCACCCGCTTTTACAACAAAAATTATACAAACTAAAATAACTGAACATGTCAAAGATTTGTCAGATTACCGGAAAGAAGGCGATGATCGGAAACAATGTTTCTCACTCAAAAAGACGTACAAAACGTAAATTCAACGTGAACCTGTTTCACAAGAAGTTTTATTGGGTAGAACAGGATTGTTGGATTTCATTGAACATTTCTGCTGCCGGATTGCGTACAATCAATAAGATTGGTTTGAACGCAGCTATGAAAGAGGCAAGCATAAAAGGCTTCCTTAAATTTGAAGAAATAAAGATACTTAACTAATTGTAGGAGGTTAAAGAAATGGCAAAAAAAGCAAAAGGCAACAGAATCCAGGTTATACTGGAATGCACTGAACACAAGGAAAGTGGTATGCCGGGTACTTCCCGCTACATTACGACCAAAAACAGAAAAAATACTACTGGTCGTATGGAATTAAAGAAATATAATCCTATCCTGAAAAGGGTAACAGTACATAAAGAAATTAAATAACAATTGAGCCATGGCAAAAAAAGCAGTTGCATCGATGCAAAACAAAAGCGAAGGTCGTGCCTACGCGAAAGTTATTAAGATGGTTAAATCACCTAAAACAGGAGCTTACATTTTCCAGGAAAATATTGTTCCTAATGATAAGGTCCAGGAATTCATTAAGAAATAATTCTATCTGTGAATCAATAGAAAAAGCTGTCTTTTTTGAGACGGCTTTTTTTATTGATTATTGTTGAAATTTTTCTCAACTGTAATGAAAGCGTATAAATTTGATTATTTGCATTCTTCATGCTAAACATGTAACTTTGCGTTTCTGAAATAAAAAATCCATGGGTATTTTTAATTTTTTTTCCAAAGACAAGGAACAAGAAAAAAAGGTCTTGGACGAAGGTTTGTCAAAGACAAAAGAATCTGTTTTTTCTAAAATAGCCAGAGCTGTTGCGGGCAAATCTAAAGTTGATGACGACGTCCTTGATAATTTGGAAGAAGTATTGGTAACTTCTGATGTAGGTGTAGAGACCACTCTTAAAATAATTGACAGGATACAGAAAAGAGTTGCACGCGATAAGTATATTGATACTGCAGAGCTCAATAATGTATTGAAGGAAGAAATAGCCGGATTGTTGATTAAGCATGAGAATGAAGATTTCGAAGAGCTGGTGCTTCCCGCAGATAAAAAACCGTATATCATTATGGTTGTCGGAGTTAACGGCGTTGGTAAAACAACAACTATAGGTAAGCTTGCGTATAAATTTAATCAATCCGGCAAGAAGGTTTATCTGGGAGCTGCGGACACATTCAGAGCTGCTGCAGTAGACCAATTAGTAATTTGGGGAGAAAGGGCAGGGGCTACAGTAATCAAACAATCAATGGGCTCTGATCCTGCTTCAGTCGCATTTGATACTTTAAAATCTGCTGTTGCTAATAATGCAGATGTTGTTATAATAGATACTGCTGGCAGATTGCATAATAAAATTGGTTTAATGAATGAATTAACCAAGATAAAAGATGTTATGAAAAAAGTTGTTCCGGACGCTCCTCATGAAATCTTGCTTGTACTGGACGGATCAACAGGTCAAAACGCTTTTGAACAGGCAAAGCAATTTACATTAGCTACAGAAGTTAACACTCTGGCTATAACAAAACTGGACGGTACAGCAAAAGGAGGGGTGGTGATAGGTATTTCAGATCAATTCCAAATTCCTGTGAAATACATAGGTTTGGGTGAAAGCCCTGATCATCTTCAGATTTTTAATCGACGCAAATATGTCGATTCTTTGTTCAGTACAAAGTAAAACATCCTTTATGAGTCATAATAAAACTGTAGCCCTGATTACTTTAGGGTGCTCAAAGAATCTTGTCGATTCTGAGAAATTATTAAAGCAATTTGAGTATTTAGGTTATGATATATCTCACGATGTAAATCCTAAAAAAGGCAGTATAGTAATTATAAACACATGTGGTTTTATCGGAGATGCAAAAGAAGAATCTGTTAATACAATATTGTCATTTACAAAGGCAAAAAAGAAAGGCTTGATTTCCAAATTATTTGTAATGGGTTGTTTATCTGAGAGATACTTCAAAGATTTGCCCGAATTAATACCTGAGGTTGATAAATTCTATGGAAAATTCAACTGGAACGAAATAATTACTGATCTCGGACATAACTGGAACAGTGCCTACTCAATAGACAGGCATTTGACAACCCCTTCACATTATGCTTATCTAAAAATTTCTGAAGGGTGCAGTAGGAAATGCTCATATTGTTCAATCCCAATTATTACCGGCAAACATAAATCCAGAGCAATAGAAGAAATTCTGAATGAAGTTGAATTATTGGTTTCTAAAGGAGTAAAAGAGTTCCAGCTTATAGCCCAGGATCTTTCTTATTATGGTATTGATAAATATAAGAAACCAAAACTGGCTCAACTTGTTGAAAAAATATCGGAGATAAAAGGGGTCGAATGGTTAAGAATCCATTACACTTATCCTTATGGTTTCCCTATGGATTTACTTAAAGTAATACGTGAGAAAGAGAATGTTTGCGCATATCTGGATATGGCTTTGCAACATATAAGTGACAATATGCTAACCATAATGCGAAGAAATATAACTAAGGATGAGACATATACACTTTTAAGGAAAATCAGGGAAGAGGTGCCTGGGATTCACCTCAGAACGACTTTAATGGTTGGCCATCCGGGAGAAACTGAACAAGACTTTGAAGAATTATTTACATTTACAAATGAAATGAAATTCGAGAGAATGGGAGCGTTTGTATATTCAGAAGAAGAAGGAACTTATTCTGCAAGGCATTACAAAGATGACATTCCGGAAAAAATAAAAAAAGAACGTCTGGAAAGGCTAATGTTACTACAGCAAAATATTTCAGAAGAAATTAACAGACAAAAAATTGGGAAAGTTTATAAAGTCATGGTCGATAGGGAAGAGGATGACTATTATATCGGCAGAACTGAATTTGACTCTCCTGAAGTAGATCCCGAGGTCTTTATTGATAAAGATCTCAAACTTGAAACCGGAAATTTTTATAATATTTTAATTACTGCAGCCGGACCTTACGATATTTCCGGAAAAGTTACCACAGTTTAATAAAAAGCATTTAACATATATTAACATGCCATTTTGATATCGACTATGGTTTTTAGTTAAATTAGAGGAGTATAAACCTTTAATAATGAACGTCATGGAAGATAAACTTGTTACAGTTGCCATTCATACGTATGAAAGGGCACTAATACTGAAAGGTATTCTCGAATCGGAAGGCATTGAAACGTACCTTCATAATGTAAATCTCATTCAACCCGTTATTTCTTCAGGTGTACGTGTAAGAATTAAAGAAAGCGACCTTCCTTCAGCATTAAAGATAATTGAAGAACTTGTCTTCACTGATGAATTTATTCAGGATGATAAAAATCAGAATCTTAATAAAGTTATTCTTGTTCCGATTGATTTTTCTGAATACTCAATAAAAGCAGTAAGGTTTGCTTTTAATCTGGCAGATAACATTAATGCAAGTATCACTTTTTTACATACCTTTTACAGTCCGATATATTCCGGAGGCATGCCAATTACAGATGCTTTTGCTTTTGACGAAACCAATACTGAGGAATTACGTAAATTGAGAAAAAAGATGCATTCAGAAATGAATGAACTTACTGTAAAAATAAAAAATGAAATTGAAGAAGGTAAACTTCCTGATATTCAGTTCAAAACAGAATTTTTAGAAGGAGTTCCCGAAGAACAGATACTATTATACAGCAAGAAAAATAAACCCGCAATAATAATCATGGGTACTAAAGGAAAAGGATCAAAAGACGGACAGTTTTTGGGATCTGTAACCTCCGACATTATAGACAGATCTAATATTCCTGTCTTTGCATTTCCTGTAGATACACCTTATGAATGTTTTAACGATATAAAAAAGATTGGCTTTATAACCAATTTTGAACAACGCGATTTAGTAGCGTTTAATTCAATGGTTGAGTTTCTAACCGGATTTACTTATAAAGTGTATTTTATACACTTATCAAATGATTCAAATCAATGGGATGAAATTCAGATTGCAGGAGTAAAGGAATATTTTAAAAGACAATATCCTGATCTGGAAAGTTCATATTGTGTAATAAATGGTGATGATCTTATAAATAATCTGAACAATTTTATTACTGAGCGAAAACTTGATACAATTGCAATGAATTCCAGAAAACGGAATATTTTCTCAAGACTATTTAATCCAAGTATTGCAAACAAAGTAATGTTTAATACAGAAACACCAATGTTTGTATTTAAAGGATAAAAATCAGAATCATGAGATTTCAATATTCAGACCATTACTAAGGATTATCTTTGAATATCAAAATCTCAGAGCTTATTAATTGTATCCGAAAAACCTCTAATAAAGAAACAAAGTATTTTGGTTATAATTAATATTATGTTGAATAGTATTATGTGATTTTAAAAAAACACTCCCCCTTTAATAAAAATATATCTTTCAAGTATTTGGAAATTAGCGCACCGGAATTGTATCTTCTCGCCGCATGCAGTGATTTATACTCATGGTTAAAATAAATTAAAAAACATCAAAAAAAAACCGGCTCAGATTTTGAACCGGTTTTTATATATTAAATATATTTCTTATTTCGCTCCCTGCAATAATTTATCCATTGCATCATAGTCTTTTGTTAACTGCAGATTATAATAAATACCTCTAAGTGCAATGATGTAATCCCTTTCTTCAGGATTAAGCTTGCGGGCTTTTTCAAAATATGGTCTTGGTTTTTCAAACAGGGCCTTCATTTTAGCTTTTTCTTTCAGATAAGTTCTGTCATCCTTAATAGCATTAACTCTTTCAAGCTCTTCAACGGCATGATTATAATAAATCCTACCGATATTACCCATAGCATCTGCAAATTCCGGATCAAGCTCAAGAGCCTTTTCATAACACTTCATAGCATCATCTTTTTTCTTGTCATTTTCAAGAATCCTGCCTTTAACATTCCAAAGAACAGCACTTTTTTCATCAGCAGCTATAGCAGCATCAATCCAGGTCATAGCTTCTTCCATCTTATTTTGCTGGATATAATAGTTAATCAGATTTCTGGTATAGAACTGTTCTTTCGGGAATTTTGCTGCTCCAAGCTTATACATACGAATCATGTTCACAGTATCTTTGAGAGTTGCATAGTCTTCACAAAGTCTAGCATAAACCCATGGAGAATCAATCGAATCCTTAATAACCTCAAAATATTTCACAGCAACTGCAGGTTTTTCGGCCTGAGTAGCCGATAAAGCAGCGTAATAAGTAATCAATGGTCTCAATGTGTCTTTTTCCAGACCCTTGTCTTTTAAAAATGGTATTGATGTATAACTCAGATACTGGTCAAACATTTCAACAGCATTCATATAATCTTTCTGATCATAAAAATAAGAACCTGCATCTGTGAAACCACGCTGAAATGCAGTTATACGCTGTACAATTCTGTCTCTGAATTTAGGTTTGACTTTGCCCTTGACATCAGGAAGACGATCAAGCGAATCGGCAACCATATAATATCCTAATGCTTGTTTAGCAGACTTACCCATCAAACCTCTGTCACCTTTCTTTTGAGTCCATTGAAGAGTTTGCTGTTCATTGTAAATTGCATTAAAAACTTCACCTGCAACAAACCAGGTGTTCGCCTCTTTCATTGTGATCGAATCTTGTAAAGCCTTGAGAATTGCATCTTTAGCAGCTTTAGTATCAGGTGTTTCAGAAAGTATCTTGGCTTTTGCCAAAGAAACATTTTTCTTTTGAGCTAAAGCATTTCCTCCCAAAACCAGTACTGCTGCTAGAAGGATTACGATTTTTTTCATTTTTTAAAGTATTTATATTATTAATATTCAAAAAAACATTTCCTGATTACTCCTGATTTTCCGAAACATTTACATCAGTAGTTTCCTCATTTTCAGAAGCATACTCCAATTGTTCGGATTGAACCCTGCAAACTGAAGCTATTTCGTCATGTCTCTTTTCCAGATTTATAAGCCGAACTCCCTGAGTAGCTCTGCCCATAATTCTAACATCAGAAACATTTAATCTGATTGTAATACCGGATTTGTTAATAATCATCAAGTCATGTTCATCTGTTACTGACTTGATGGCGACTAATTTACCGGTTTTTTCAGTAATATTCAAAGTTTTTACACCTTTTCCGCCACGATTGGTCAATCTGTAATCTTCTATAAGAGATCTTTTGCCGTAACCTTGCTTTGAAACAACCATTATTGATTCATTTACAAAGTCTTTGATGCAAATCATGCCGATTACTTCATCTTGTCCGTCATCATCAAGAGTCATTCCTCTTACGCCAGTCGCTGTACGGCCCATATCTCTGATTGCACTTTCATTGAAACGTACTGCCCTTCCATTTTTGTTGGAAAGAATTAATTCAGTATTGCCATTTGTAAGTCTGACTGAAATTAATTCATCACCCTCTCGAAGTCCGATTGCAATAACACCATTCTGACGGGGACGAGAATAATTTTCCAACAAAGTCTTTTTGACAACTCCATATTTAGTACAGAATACCAGATAATGCGAATTAATAAACTCAACATCAGTCTGTAAATTTTTAATTCTGATGAAAGCATTTACCTTATCATCGGAATCAATATTAAGTAAATTCTGAATAGCTCTGCCTTTTGAATTTTTAGTTCCCTCAGGTATTTCATACACCTTTAACCAAAAACATTTACCTTTTTGCGTAAAGAACATCAGTGTTGCATGCATTGATGCAGGATAAATATATTCTACAAAATCCTCATCTCTGGTTTCAGAACCCTTAGAGCCTACGCCTCCCCTATTCTGTGACTTAAAATCAATCAAAGGAGTTCTTTTTATATATCCAAGGTGAGAAACAGTAATAATCATTTCATCATCTGAATAGAAATCTTCAGGATTAAAATCTTCAGATGCATAAATAATTTCAGACCGTCTTACATCACCATATTTGTTTTTGATTTCAAGAAGTTCATCTTTAATGATGTTCATTCTCATTTCGACACTTGCTAAAACTTCTTTATACCATGCAATTTTCTGCATTAAGGCGTCGTATTCTTTTCTAAGTTTTTCCATTTCCAACCCTGTCAACTGCCTCAATCGCATTTCAACAATAGCCCGGGACTGTAATTCGGAAAGGTTAAACTCACTCATCAATCTTTCTCTGGCTTCATCAGGGGACATAGATGAACGTATAATTGCTATGACCCTGTCAATATTGTCGCAAGCAATTATAAGGCCTTCAAGTATATGTGCTCTTTTTTCAGCTTCATCCAGTTCAAATTGAGTTCTTCTTGTAACCACCTCATGTCGGTGTTCAATAAATAATCTGATTAAATCTTTTAAATTTAACAACTTAGGTCTTCCGTGTACCAGTGCAATATTATTAACACTAAAAGAAGACTGAAGAGCTGTCATTTTAAACAGTTTATTTATAAGGACATTGGAATTAGTGTCTTTTTTTACATCAATCACTATTCGCATTCCATCTCTGTCAGATTCGTCATTAATATGGCTAATACCTTCAATTTTCTGGTCTTTGACCATATCTGCAATACCTGCAATAAGCTCAGCCTTATTAACCATGTAGGGAATTTCAGTAATAATAATTTTTTCCCTGTTACCGTCGGTTTCAATATTAGTCTTTGCACGTATTACTATCCTGCCTCTTCCTGTTTCAAAAGCTTCCTTAACACCTGAATAACCGTAGATGAAACCTCCGGTTGGAAAATCTGGTGCCAGAACATATTTCATCAATTCAGGAATATCTATATCGTTATTATCGATATATGCTATCAACCCATCAATAACCTCAGATAAATTATGCGGAGCCATGTTTGTAGCCATACCGACAGCAATACCCGATGCTCCGTTTACTAAAAGGTTAGGGATTCTGGAAGGTAATACAGTTGGCTCACTCAGAGTTTCATCAAAGTTAGGTTGCATATTGACAGTATTTTTATCTATGTCTGTCAACATTTCCTCGGCTATTTTACGTAATCTGCACTCTGTGTAACGCATAGCTGCAGGTGAATCTCCGTCTACTGAACCAAAATTACCCTGTCCATC
>CAZCPI010000091.1:0-9696 GCA_964500535.1 uncultured Bacteroidales bacterium | reverse complement strand
TATTGTTTGCAGTGGCTTCGTACAGTTGGATTCAGTAAAGACAAACTATAAATATCCGGATAAGCTGAAGTATATCTGGTCACCTTCTGAAGGTTTAAGTAATGACACTGTGCCGAATCCGGTTTGTTTTGCCACTAAATCTACAATGTACAGGGTTACCGTCGTGCCTACTCAGGGTCCGTTTATGGAAGATTCAGTGTTTGTAAATGTAAATCCGCTTAAGATTGAGGCATGTGAAGATAAGACTGTTGTAGCAGGAAGTGAAGTTCAACTGGCTGTTTCGTCGGATTTAATGAACGAAGGAAAACTTAGATTTAAATGGTATCCTTCTGATGGTTTGGACAATGATACTATTAAGAATCCTGTCCTGACAGCTACGGTTTCCAGGAAATATACTGTTACAGCATCAGTCAGGGATTTTGGCGGTTGCACGGATGAAGATTCTGTTTTGGTTACAGTTCTTCCGGTTACAGCAGTACCCGGAAGTGATAAGGAAATTGTATGTGGTGGAAGCGTAAGGCTTGACAGGGTAGAGACAAACTTCGGTGGAAAAGGGAAGATAAAATATAAGTGGACACCGTCAAATGGCTTATCAAGTGATACTGTGGCAAACCCTGTGTGTAATGTCAGAAAAACTACAACTTATCATTTAGAAATAGCACTTCCATATGGCAAGTCTTTATTTGATACAGTTACAGTTTCAGTTTTACCATTTGTTGCTAAAGCTTGTGATGATTTATCCATTGAATGTGGCGATTATGCTCAACTGGATGTTGAAAATAATTATACAGGTTCTCAACAACTCAGATACAAATGGCTACCATCAGAAGGTCTTGATAATGATACTATAAGAAATCCTAAAGCTTCTCCTGTCACTGATACAAAGTATTTTATAACAGTTTATACAAATGATAGTATAAGCTCAACAGACAGTCTGAATGTAAATAAAATCAGGTTGAAGAATCCGGGAATAGTAAGGGTTAGTGTACAAAAAGCAAGGAATGTTATTTATTGGAAGCATGCTGATGCAAAGTCTATCGAATCGTTTAATGTTTACAGGGATAATAAATCTACCGGTAAATACGAAAGAATTGGCAATGTGAAAGCTTATGAAAAAGATGTTTATATTGATTCTGTTTCAAATCCTCAGGACAGATCATTCAGCTATCGTATTACAATTCTGGATAAATGTGGTGTTGAAACCCCGATGAGTAATTATCACAAAACTATACATTTGTCTGCTTTGGGATCTGGCGGCAATGTTAATCTTAAGTGGGATGATTATGTTGGTTTCGAAGTAAAAAGATATGATGTCTATCGTGGAATTACTTCAGATACTTTATCTCTGATAGATTCACTCGATACAGGAAATACTAACTATGAAGACGATAATGCCGTAAACGGGACTGCTTATTATACAGTTGAAGCTATTGGATATGATAATGATGGCACTGATGATTTAGTAGTTTCACAACCATTTAAGAATAAAACTGAGAGGCGATCTAAGTCCAATATGGTTGCTGTTCAAATAACCGGTACTAACAATCCTGTTATTAATAAAAATCTGTTCAGGTTTGTACCAAATCCGGCTTCAAACTATATTGAAATAACTTCGTTAATCAATAGCGACGATGTTTCAGATTTAAAAATTTATGATTTGATGGGTGTACTTGTCAAAGATGTAAAACTTGAAGGACAAAGACAAATTATTAAAACTCAGGATCTGGAGAATGGTATTTACATGATAAGTTTGAAATGTGGCAATGATCTTCAGATTGAAAAGCTGATAATCAGAAGATAGTATGTTTTAGCTTTAAATTAAAAGCCCTTGCAAGTGATTGACTTACAAGGGCTTTTAATTTGTTATTTGTTGTTCCGCTAGGACTCGAACCCAGACAAACAGAACCAGAATCTGTGGTGCTACCATTACACAACGGAACAATCGCTTTTGAACGGTGCAAAAGTAGCAAAATATTTCAAATCATGCAATCTTAAAAGCTTTTTTTAGTCTTTTGAGAGCAGACATTTGGTATATTTAGTCATTTCTTCAGGTTTTCCTCCTGCAATTATTGCTGCATGTTTCGCAACTTCGCCTTCAGTATATTGTACAAAAATCTCTGCTGAAATCCTGAACATTTTATCTCTGGAGGCGTCGCTTACCAATAAATGAGACATAATGATATAACCGGCCATCTCAACCATTCTTCTGGCCTGATAGTCTATGTAATCACTGTTCTTATGCTCCATCACCTCAGCGACAGTAGCTTCATAAGTATCAGCAAGTCCCTTTAATGTTTCACGAAGAGGTTCCAGCTCAGGTGTGGTCTGGTCTTTCTCATACTGACGCATCATATTGAGATATGTGCCTGTTGTAACATGGCGGATAGCAGCAACGACCTGTAATTGAGTAGTACCTTCGTAGATTGAAGTTATGCGGGCATCACGGTAAATTCGTTCACATGCATAATCTTTCATGAAACCTGAACCACCGTGTATCTGAATCGAATCATAAGCATTCTGATTACAGAATTCGCTTGAAAGACCTTTTGCAATAGGAGTAAAGGCATCTGCAAGCTTCTGATATTTCTTCATTTCATCACGTTCAGCAGGTTCAAGTTTGCGATCTTCTGAAATTTGCCCCAAAGTCTTATAAATGTCAACAAAACGTGAGGTTTCATATAAAAGAGTCCTTGAAGCATCAAGTTTAGCCTTCATGAGACCAAGCATCTGATAAACTGCGGGAAACTCGATAATCGCTTTTCCAAATTGTTTACGGTCTTTTGCATATTTATAGGCTTCATTAAATGCAGCCTGGCTTATGCCTACAGATTGAGCGGCAATTCCCAGACGGGCACCGTTCATCAGTGACATTACGTATTTGATAAGACCAAGCTTACGATCACCACAAAGCTCGGCTTTGGCATTTCTGAAAACAAGTTCGCAGGTAGGAGAACCCTTAATACCCATTTTGTTTTCTATACGTCTTACTGATACGCCTCCATCTCTTTTGTCATAGATGAACATGGATAGTCCGCGACCGTCTTTTGTGCCATCTTCAGAACGGGCAAGCACTAAAGCTATATCCCCGTCTCCATTAGTGATGAAACGCTTTACTCCGTTAAGATACCAGTATCCGTCGGCTTCATTGTATGTTGCTTTTAGCATTACTGCCTGTAAGTCAGATCCGGCATCAGGTTCAGTCAGGTCCATAGCCATGGTTTCACCGGCACTAACTCTTGGAAGAAATCTTTGTTTCTGATCTTCAGAAGCAAATTCATGTATGGTTTCGGCACAGTCCTGAAGACCCCAGATATTTGTGAAACCGGCGTCAACAGCACTTACAAGGTCAGCGCACATTATGTATGGTACAATAGGGAAGTTCAGACCGTCATATTTCCTGGGCAGAGTAATACCCATTAATCCACCTTTTACAAGTGCATCAAGGTTTTCTTTCGTGCCTTTTGCGTAAACAACATGACCATCTACAACCTGGGGACCTTCATGGTCAACATCCTCTGCATTTGGCCCGATTATTTCGCTACAAATTTCACCAGTCAGTTGAAGAATCTGCTCATAGCTATCCATTGCATCTTCAAATGATTGAGGAGCATAGTCGAACATATCTTTTTCCGTGAAATTCCTTTCCTTGAGTTCAACTATGTGTTTCATCAAAGGATGATTGAGATGGAACTTCAGTTCCGGAATCTCATTATATAAATTTGCCATATTATTTTGAGTTTTTCTTGTAATACTTGATCATTTTCGGAATAACGGTTTCAACGTCACCTGTTATAACATAATCAGCAATTGTGTTGATTGGTGCAGCGGGATCATTGTTAATTGAAATTATCAAAGAGCTTTCCTGCATACCTGCAATATGCTGAATCTGACCTGAAATACCACAGGCGATATATAATTTAGGTCTGACTGTAACACCTGTCTGACCAACCTGTCTTGCGTGTTCGGCGAAACCTGCATCAACGGCAGCACGTGAAGCTCCTACTTCTGCTCCGATTACTGATGCAAGATCAAAAAGTAAATTGAAATTCTCTTTTGAACCCATGCCATAACCTCCACTTACAATTATCGGAGATGACTTGATATTGATTTTTGATTTTTCAATATGACGTTCAATGACACTTATAGCAAAATCACTTTCATCAACATATTTTTTGATGTCTAGTTTATTGATTGTACCTGTATAGTTGTTATCATAAATTTCTTTTTTCATAACACCTTCACGTACAGTTGCCATCTGAGGTCTGCAATCAGGATTTATGATAGTTGCCACAATATTACCTCCAAAAGCAGGACGTATCTGATACAAAAGGTTTTCATAAACCTTATTGGCTTTTTTATCTTCGTGTGATCCAATTTCTAAAGAAGTACAGTCTGCGGTCAGTCCGCTGTGTAATGCTGAAGATACTCTTGGACCAAGATCTCTTCCAATGCTTGTTGCCCCCATTAGCGCGATCTGCGGTTTTTCTTCCTTAAAAAGATTAATGAGAATGGAAGAATGAGGTAATGTTGTGTAAGGTGCAAGCCGGGAATCATCTGCGATATGTAATACATCTACACCATAAGGGAAAACCTGTTTTTCAACACCTTCAAGTTTGTTGCCGATAACAACTGCTTCTAGTTTACATTTCAACTGGTTGGCAAGTGAACGCCCTTTTGTAAGTAATTCAAGACTTACATCACCAATTATTCCGTCTTCAATTTCGCAATATACAAATAGATTGTTCATTTTTTTATCCTATAGTGTGGTTGCTTATCAATTCCTGTATTAAATTCTCGATATCTTCATCAGAAGAAGTATATGACTTGCTTTCCTTAGCCTGAAAAACTACATTTTCTACTTTTTTTACTTTAGTAGGTGAGCCTGAAAGGCCAAGTTCTGTGGGTTCGCACTTGATATCGTTAACATTCCATTCTCCAATCTGCAGAAAATCACGATTACTGAAAAGACTCATATAATCCTCATTATTAGCCTGTAGCTCATTAGGAATACGGGCATATTTATATTTCATGAGTAATTTTGCATTTTTCGGGCGACAGGGTGCTGCGGAACCATTTACGGTTATCACCATCGGCAATTTTCCTTCAACTATTTCTACACCTTTTTCAATGCGGCGTTTAACCTGAATTTTACCGTTTTTTATGCCAATTATGTCTTCAGCATAAGTAATCTGATTCATTCCCAGTTTTTCAGCTACCTGCGGACCAACCTGAGCAGTGTCTCCATCTATTGCCTGGCGACCACAAATGATCAGATTTGTTTCAGGCAGATTTTTGATGGCACAACTCAGCGCATATGAAGTTGCTAATGTGTCAGAACCTGCAAAAGCTCTGTCGCTTAAGACGAAACCTCTGTCTGCACCACGATAAAGTGACTCTCTGATTATTTCAGCAGCCCTGAACGGACCCATCGTAAGTACAGTAACGATAGTTCCCGGATTTTTGTCTTTAAGGATTAAAGCCTGTTCTAAAGCATTAAGGTCTTCAGGATTGAAGATTGCCGGCAGGGCAGCACGGTTGACTGTCCCTTCCGGAGTCATAGCGTCTTTACCGACATTCCTTGTATCCGGGACCTGTTTGGCAAGTACCAAAATATTTAAAATCATAAATAAAAAGTTTTACATGGTTATTTATTGTCCATTTTAAAATCATGGACGGGCAAAGGTAATAATCCGAATGGATTATCAAATTGTTTTTGTTATAAAAAATGCACAAGTATTAAAAAAATGTGCAAAAAAAATGATAAGACTTAGTTTACAGAGAAGCGTAAACCAAAACCAAGATTGAAATTAAATCTCTCTTCGGTCCGGCTTGAGATAGGTTGGTCGTTAGGAATATAGTAATTTGCTCCGGGCTCTACATATAAAAGCAATGAAGGTGCAATTTCATATGACGCGCCTAGTTGACAGCCGATAACAGGCTGGATACCATGGATTTCCTGTCTGCTTTCCCAAACCTTGGTAACGCCATTGTTATCTACATCCAAATGTTGTCTTCCTGAAAGACCTTTTTCAATTGCTCCTCCAAAACTCGCATATAATCCAAGTTTTTGATATTTATGGAAATTTACAGCAAGTCTTAATGGAAGTCCGATATAATGTAACTCCTGCTCAAGACTGAATTTTGTAGATCCGCTTTTACCGGATGTCACTCCTGAAAGGTATGTGTAAGTAAGACCGGACTGGATTTCAAAAATACTGCTTAATGGGTAAGAAACAGTAATCCCGAAATTTACAGGAAGTGAATATGAAGCTTCCAGACTTTGAAGTACAGAAGACAAATTATAATTGGAAGGTATTTCTTTCCATGTATTTTGTGAAATAGAAGCGGATCTGAGCAGGTGGTAAACCTGAGGAGTCGCAGAAGCAGTTAAAGTTGAAAGCCCCTGAGAATAATTATTTAATGTGGATTGTAATGGAAAACTACTGCTTTGCCTGGTATTTACAAACGAAAGTAATCTGTTGCCACCGTTAACGTTCAGACCTGCCCTGATTTTACCTTTTTCATCCTTAAGCTTTCTTTCCCTTGCCTGAGCATAAGCTTGTTCTACACTGTATTCGTTTTCCAGATAAATATCTTTGCCTGAAGAAGGGATTTTCTCGGTAATGTCTTGTTTTACTGAAGTTTGAGCTGTTTTTTCACTTTTTTTATTTCCCTTTACCGGTGATTCAGATCCGGTTACAATAATACTTTTAATATCAGAAGGGGTTTGTAATGCCTGAGCATAAAATTTTTTCTCCGGAATAGCTTGTCTGACATTTTTTTTAATAATTGTTTTTTGTACAGTTTCCTTATTTGCCATACTGATGACTTCATCATCCATCCTTGTAATTTCAGGTAGCAAAAGGAAGAATGCAAGACAGGCAACAGCGGCAGCTGCGATTCTCCAGACAGGCATAAGTCTCTTATAAAGTGGTATCATGACCGGTTTACTGTCAATCAATTCTTCAAACAGCGGTGCTTTTGCCTTGTGGTTATTTAGTTTTGATTTAAGGATTGTACTTAGCATGACATCTCCGAGTTCCTCATCACTGAAAAACCCGTCAAAGTCAGGAACCTTAGCCTCAAAAGAGTCAAGTTTCTTCTTAAGTATGTCCGTTTCGTCAATTTTACGCATTATATCACTTTTTGTCAACAGTCAGCATATCTTTTAGAAGTTGTTTTGCCCTTGTAAGATATACTCTTGATGAACTTTCTGTTATATTCATTTCATCAGCAATTTCCTTATGTGAATAACCTTCTATAATAAAAAGGTTAAATACTGTTCTGTAAATGGCAGGCAATTCCTGTATCAAACTGATAATTTCTTCAGCCTGCATTTTTTCTAAAGCACTGATATCATTATTTGATAAAGTGTAGGCTTCTTCAATATTCATCTTGTATCCTTCGTCACTTTGCTTTCTTATGTATTCGAGAGCTGTATTGACCATTATTCTTCTGATCCAGCCTTCGAAAGAACCTTTTCCTTCATAGTCAGCAATGTGAGAAAAAACCTTAAGAAATCCATCATGTAACAAATCTCTTGCAGTTTCTCTTTCTTTACAATATCTGAGGCATACACCCATCATTTTGCCCGAGTATAACTCATACAGCATCTTCTGCGCTCTCCGATCACCATCCTGGCATCCTGAGATCAGCTGCTGCTCATTTTTGAATTCTTCGGGCATTTGTATGGTTATAGATGAATTTTTATTGAAAACGTTACAAGTACGGCAAAAATAATAATATTTTTCAAGAGGACTTATTTATTATCTGTGTCAATAATGTTAAATTATTTTTTGTATTCATAAATCAGTTGTTTTTTATATCTTTATACTGTATGTAAAACTTAAAATTCAACTCAAATGGAAAGCAATCAGGTTACAATTAAGGTACTTAAATCAGCTCCTTATTTAGTCAAAGGTCCTGTAAAGTTGATTCACGTTGATGGTACGGAAGAGATAAAAGAAGAGCTTCATTTGTGCCGTTGCGGAGCAAGTAAAAACAAGCCATTTTGTGATGGTACTCATGTAAGGGTCGGTTTTGAAAAGTAGTTATTTCAAAACGGGAAATTTATTTTAAATAAGTATTTTTGTAGCCGTAAATCATGTGATTTACGGCATATTATTTTATATGGGAGCTTTTAAGTGGATAGGTGGAGTATTAGGATGGTCAGTAGGAGGAGTGATCGGTGGAATCATGGGCTACGCCTTCGGATCAATACTTGAACATGCTGTAAGTGGTGAATTTTCAGCTACCAGGGACTCCGGTAGCGAAGATGATGGATATGGTTCCGGTGATTGGAAACATAATACAAGATCCAACAACTGGAAACGCCAACAAACTCAATCCGGTGATTTTGGCGTCAGTCTTTTGTTGCTATCTGCTGCTGTGATGAAATCTGACAACAAAGTATTAAAATCTGAGTTGGATTATGTAAAGGATTTTTATAAAAAACAGTTTGGTCAGGAAAAGGCTGAGAACTATATCCTGATGTTGAGAGAATTATTAAATAAGGAAATTGATTTACGTGAAGTATGCATGCAGATTAAAGCATATATGGATCATGCTTCAAGAGTTCATTTATTGCATTATCTTTTTGGGCTTTCTTTAAGTGATAATCAGACTCCTACAAATGAAATTGAAACGATTAAGGTAATTTCAACCTGGTTGGGCATATCGACATCTGACTATGAGTCAATAAAAGCTATGTTCATTAAAGATAGTAAAAGTGCTTATAAGATATTGGAAATTTCTTCTGACGCAACTGACGAAGAAGTGAAGAAAGCATATAAGAAAATGGCTGTAAAATTTCATCCTGATAAGGTTTCACATTTGGGTGAAGATATCCAGAAATCTGCAAATGAAAAGTTTAAGGAAGTGAATGTTGCTTACGAACAGATTAAAAAAGAGCGTGGTTTCAATTGATTTATAAATTTTTTTACAAGAAAAATTACAATTTTCTTGCGAGTTGTTTTTATATGATATAATTTTGTCCCGTTCTAAAAAGAAAACAATGAGAACTATTATGTGTGCAAATTGGTGGTGGCTTTTAACTTCAACAAATATGGTGAGGTAGGGAGCCCTTGTACATTTAAAAAATATAATCAGGCCTGTTGAACTCACAACAGGCCTTTTTTTATGCCTTTCTGAAAAAAACAATTAATAAAAAGAATATGTATCAAGTAGATGAAAATGGTTTTTATGGAGATTTCGGAGGTGCTTATGTGCCGGAAATACTTCATAGTAATGTAGAAAACCTGAGAAAAAAGTATCTTGAAATAATTGAAGAACAATCATTTCAGGAAGAACTGGACCAGCTGTTGAGAGATTATGTCGGAAGGCCTTCTCCGCTGTATCTTACAGGAAGGCTATCCGAAAAATACGGATGTAAAATTTATCTCAAAAGAGAGGACCTTAATCATACCGGGGCTCATAAAATCAACAATACTATCGGACAAATTATTCTGGCTAGACGTCTCGGTAAAACCAGGATAATTGCTGAAACCGGTGCCGGACAACACGGAGTTGCAACTGCTACTGTTTGTGCTCTGATGGGGATGGAGTGTATTGTTTACATGGGGAAAACAGATATTGAAAGGCAGAACCTCAATGTTCAAAAAATGCAGATGCTTGGTGCTAATGTTGTACCGGTAACTTCGGGAAATATGACGTTAAAGGATGCGACAAATGAAGCCA
>CAZCPI010000090.1:1878-9783 GCA_964500535.1 uncultured Bacteroidales bacterium | reverse complement strand
CAATAGTTTTATCACTTCCGGCATCAGCTATATTTTTAATAACTCTTACAGTGACGGCATCTGAAGTTGAACAACCCTCAGATGTTATTACCATAACGGAATAAGTAATATCCTTCAGAGGTTTACAAACAGGATTTGCCAAAGTACAATCACTCAAACCATCAGGTGGTGACCAGAAATATGTCAACTTTTTGCTTCCTGTATAATTACATCCAACTCCAAGCAATACAGAATCACCGTAACAGACATTAACATTCTCACCCGCTTCTGCAACCAGTTCATTGACTCTTATGGTCAAAGAATCATAAGCCGGAGGCCCTAAAGGAGGTGTAACTGTAATTTTATATGTAGTAGTAACAGACGGTCCGAATACAGGATCAGGTATTGTATCATTATCCAAACCGGCCTCAGGGGTCCATTTATATTTTAATCTGCCAATACCCTTATAATTTGTTTTAACAGAATCAATTTTAACCGGGCCACTGCAAACAATTATTTTATCATCGCCGGCTTCAACTGTAATCGGAACAACCCTTACACTAACATTGTCACTATAAGAGCATCCGAATGGAGTCGAAACCTCGACATTATACATCATATCCTTCATCGCTGAACACACAGGTTCTGCCACAGTATCACTTGACAGAAATTCAGAAGGAGACCATTTATATCTTAGCTTTTGATTCCCGGTAAAATTTGTCGTTACACTTAGTTTTGCCGTATTTCCATATTGAAGATTAATATCGTCACATGCTTTGGCCACAAAAGGTTCAACAAAAACAGTAACAGTATCTTTTACAGGAGAGCCAAAATAAGGAGTAACAGTAACCACATAAGTTGTTGTTTTCTTAGGCAGGCATAGAGGATTTGGTGAAGTCACATCATCAAGACCTTCAGCCGGTGACCATTTATAACTCAGATCCCTTTTTCCTGTATAGTTACTCTTAACACTATCCAATCTGACAGGACCACTGCAAACTACAGTTTTATCTTTACCTGCGTTTACATACATCGGTATTACAGTTACTTTAACTGAATCTTTTGCAATCCACTCTTCATTTGTTGAAGCCGTCAATGTGTATGTCGTGGTTTGGGTTGCACGACACATAGGTTCAGGACTGGTAGGATCATCCAATCCTCTTGATGGCGTCCATCTGTACGATATTCTCCCTCCGGGCTTTGTGTAGTTATTAATTGTACCATTAAGCTTTATCTCATCACCACAAACAATTGTTCTGTCTTTACTTACATCAACAAAAAAGCTTGATATTTTTACCAATCCATCAAATGCGGCAACATAATTTTTAACTACACCCAGTTCCTGAATCCATTTTTGATAATAGGAACATGGAATAATGGAACCACCGGCATTCAAATCATCCCAGGTATACCAGGGAGTAGGCCACAAACAATAAGATGGAGCAATATAATCATACAGAGGAACGTCTTTTTTTGTAAATGTCCCGTATCCATGGTGAGCCATTTGAACATAATCAGCCTTAATATCGGAACCTGAATCCAATAATTTCTTTGCACCTAAAATACCCAGATCACCCAGGAAAAGTACAGTCTTCTGTTGAGAAAGCACCTTAATTACCATTGAAGAATTATTTCTGGGATCTACTTTAATTTCAGGATTTGCTACCCCGAGTATATCAAATCTTGTATTATCAATAATAATTGTAGAATTTCTTTCAGGCTTAATAACTTTCATGCCTTGTTTAAGTAAAGGAGAGTTTTCCAGAGCTTTTTTGAAAGGAGCATAGGAAATATCCAGAAATTCAGCACCATACATCGTAAGCCAACACTCGATACAATCATTTATTTTATATTTATTACATTCAGGAGTTATTTCTGAAACCGCCGGAAAAGAAAAATACAGGTTCTTAATATAAAGATCCTGAGGGTCTTTCAGAACTTCCGTACAAACATTCATATGATCAAAGTCAGGATGGGTTATGAACCATGCATCGATAGTATCTTTACCTATGCTTTTCATAAAATCACGGAAGTATGGTGTATCGTCATTATAACCTCCATCAATAACAATTACTTTCTTATTGTTATCAGTTTCCAGTACATAAGACATCATCATCCCTGAATTACCACCATTCATATTACCGGGTAATTGCCAAAGACTAAAATTATCGTTCAATGAGCCGACGGCCATTGAAAAGACGGAAAGCAACAAAGAAAAAAACAGTAATAAATATCTCAAATTTCGAATATTTTCACATATTATAACATTTACAAATTTAATGGAAAAATCGATTCATGAAAATATATAATAACCAAAAAACCTGAACTTTAGCATTTTAATGTTACAAAAGCTTAAGGCGCTTAAACATGTTATGCACTTGAAGCCTATATATAAATAAAAAAACTATTTTTGCAGTCAAAAGCATTCATTAATTTATAAAACAAACAAAATGCTCAGTTATATTACATGGACTTTTAAACCTCAGCTTTTCATGCTTGGGAATTGGGAAGTCAGATGGTACGGCGTCCTATATGCCTTTGCTTTTTATTTTGGACTTGTCCTGGTCACCAAAATGTTCAAAAAAGAAAAAGTTAAGGACAGCTGGGTGGATATCCTTTTTCTTTATGTAATAGCGGCAGTCATTATCGGAGCCAGACTTGGACATGTATTTTTCTATGCCTGGGATTATTACTCACAGCACCCATGGGAAATTCTTAAAATCTGGGAGGGTGGTCTTGCCAGTCATGGAGGAGCAATAGGTATTTTAATAGCAATCTGGATTTATTCGAAGTATGTCACTAAAAGAAGTATGCTTTGGACTATGGACAGACTTGTGATACCCGTGGCTTTTGCCGGCCTGCTTATCAGGACCGGTAACCTTTGCAATCATGAGATATACGGATACCCGACAACCTTGCCCTGGGGTTTCAGATTTATAACAAATCTGCGTCAGTGGCAACACGGAGCAGATCCGATATTCACCGATCCCTGCCATCCAACTCAAATATATGAAGGTTTATGTTATCTTGCCTGCTTTATTTTCCTGTGGTGGCTTTACAATAAAGGTAAAACAGCTAAGAACAGAGAAGGCCTGATCTTTGGTATTTTCCTTGTTTGGATCTTTACTGCCCGCATACTTATAGAATTCATAAAACTTGATCAGGAAGCATTTGAGGCTTCAATGAAATTAAATATGGGACAGTTACTTAGTATTCCTTTCGTTATTGCAGGGGTTATACTGATAATACTCGCGTTAAAAAAGAAGCCTGTTTATTATGACGTAGAAACCATACAACAGGATAATGAAAAGAAACCTGCAAAAAATGAATTCTCTTCTAACGTTAAGACAAAAACTACTGATAAAAAATAAGAAGATCAGATTAAAGCTCAAGTAAACCTTTACCCTGCCTGATTATTGTCATCTCTTCCTGAGTGCAGTCAACGACAGTGGATTCCAATTCACCTCCAATACCTCCGTCGATGACAAGATCGACGGAATGTCCGTAACGCTCATCTATCAGCTCAGGATTTGTGGTATATTCAGTTTGGTCGTCCTGATCATGTAAAGTCATACTCATCAGGGGATTGCCCAACTCTCTGACAATTGCCATAGTGATACCGTTATGAGGAATGCGCACTCCAACTGTATTTTTCTGCTTAAAAAGTTTAGGAAGGCTGTTACTCCCGTTCAGAATAAAGGTAAAGGGACCGGGGAGATTTTTTTTTAATATTTTAAAAGTTGGGGTATCAAGCCTTGCATACTCGCTGACCTGGCTCAAATCAGAACAAATAAAAGATAGGTTTGCTTTACGCGGATCTTCTTTTTTAAGCTTGCATATTTTTTCAACAGCTCTGGCATGAAAAATATCACAACCTATTGCATACACTGTATCTGTAGGATATATAATCAATCCCCCTTCTTTTAAGGCATTCGCAATCTTCTGGATTACCTTGAAATTCGGATTATCTTCATACAGCTTAATAAGCATCGTCTTTTACAATTTTATGCGCACAAAGATATAGAAACCAGCCGATTTAATAAACAACTCAGACAGTTTGCAATCTTTAATCTTTAATCAACTTTAATCTCTCTGATTACCAATCCCCTATGCAACACATTCGGATTCCTGATACTTTTGTTCTTATCAACAACAACAGGTTTAGCCAAGTCGAAGTTTTTTAAACTTACTTCTCCTGTTTTGAAAAAAGCCGCATTTAGTAAAGTCTCGTTAATATCCCCTAATTGTTTTAAACCAACAACACCGGTATCATCAAGTTCTATATCAGGGCTAAAACCTGCAGTAAAATCAGACTGCCCCAGACTATTGAAAAATCTTGCTACAATGGGCTGCATTCCCCATTTGTTTTTACTATCTTTTTCCTCATAAAGGGTGTATGAAGCTACATTCTTTCCATAAGTCACACCACCAATCAGAAAAACATCCATATTGGGTTTCAGGCTGTTTATAAGTTGTTCACTTGCTGAAGCAGTATAATTACCTGTAAGAATAATTACTCTTGTAATGTTTGATCCAATATTATTTATTTTGGCAAGATTCTTTTCATCATCTTTGATGTAATCAGTGAAATATGAATTAAAATAATCCTTGCCGTATTTATTTGTGTAGTACGCCTGAAGATTATCGTTAAACTTATAATAAGTATATATCTTTGAAGTACTTAAGTTCTTTACTATCATACTTGCAAGGTTAACGGCTGAAGAAGAGTATCCACCACTGTTATATCTTAAATCAAGTATCAATTCATTTATCCCTGCAGTTTTGAAACCAGAAAAAATTCCATTCAGTTTAAGGTCGTATATAAAGTCATCAGAGCCATTATCCGGAGCAAAAAAATTATAAACCAGATAACCTATTTTACTATGGGCTGTCGTATAAATTGTATCAAGATATACAGGGTCCTCAGAATAAGACGATAATGTAGCCACATTTAACGACTTCCCGGTAGCAAAGCCTTTAAAAGTCCCATCCTGATTATAGGTTTCATCCAGAAAACCGAGATTATAAGCAGCACCGGTAAACGAAATCAGATTACTATAATTACTCATCGTCATTTCGACATCATTGACTTTATTGAACCACATACCTCTTTTTATGCCAGCAGCTTCAGCAGGAGTATTCTTCTTAACATAAGCCACCTGACCAACAACTTTATCATTTTCGTTTGAACGTTTGTATAA
Source organism: uncultured Bacteroidales bacterium (assembly GCA_964500535.1). Taxonomy (GTDB): domain Bacteria; phylum Bacteroidota; class Bacteroidia; order Bacteroidales; family UBA1402; genus UBA8389. The sequence continues at coordinate 4,603 of CAZCPI010000090.1, read as the reverse complement.
TCTGAATTCAAAACCAATTTCATTTGTCGAAATCCCGCTAAGAGAACCTGAAAGCTGTAGGTAATCCTTTTCAATCCATGAAAACCTGTCACCATCAGGAGCATTTACTTTATCGTATCTGTATATTAAATCTTCAAAGAAAACATCAGGAGAAACAGTATCATCGACTTCTTTAGTCATTTTGTCAGTCCAGTAATAATAAAAATCCATATTATCATAGATCCACTTGTTGACATACTTATTGTTGTCTATAATTGAATCATGAACTCTTTGAACAGGATCTTTAATTTCATCAGGATCACAAGATATAAATACCGGTAATACCAATGAGACAAAAAAGGCAATAAAAATACTTTTCTTCATTCTCTTATTCTTTAAAATAAATACGTTTTACTCTTCCGGAAACCGAAGTTAAAATTTCATAAGGTATAGTTCCAAGCTTATGCGCGACTTCAGTCAATGGAAGATCGTCACCGAAAATTACAACTTCATCCCCTTCTTCAGCTGTTATATCAGTTATATCAACCATGCATGCATCCATACATACATTTCCTACAAGAGGAGCTCTTTTACCATTTATCAAAACTTCACCATTTCCATTTCCAAGATGACGGTCAAGGCCATCAGCATAACCTATTGGCAATGTTGCAATAATTGAATCTCTTTTCAACATTCCCTTTCTTCCATAACCGACACTTTGTCCTGATTTAAGTTTCTTTATCTGAAGTATTGTAGTCTTCAAAGTACTTACATTCCTGACAAAATCCATATTTACAGCAGAAATGCCGTAAAGACCTATGCCAAGTCTTACCATATCATGCTGATAATCAGGATACCTTTCAATACCCGCAGAATTCAGAACATGTTTGAGTATTCTGTGGTCGAATTGAGTCTGTATTTTATCTGACATTCTTTCAAACAACCCCAGCTGCATTTCAGTATAATAATCAAGAGTATCTTCATCGCTGCCGGCAAGATGTGAAAACACGGATCTTACCCTGAGAGATTCCTGATTTTTAAGTAACTCAATAAGTTCAGGTAAATCATCTTCTTCGAAACCAAGCCTGTGCATACCTGTATCCAGTTTTACATGTATCGGATAATTATCTATACCTTCACGTTCAGCTTCATTAATAAATGCCTGAAGTAATTTAAAACTATAGATTTCAGGTTCAAGTTTGTGCTCAAAAATCGTAGCAAAACTTCCGAATTCAGGATTCATGACAATTATCGGCATTGTAATGCCTCCATGCCTTAGTTCAACCCCTTCATCAGCTACGGCTACTGCCACCATATCACAAGAATTCGTCTGTAAAGTTCTGGCAATTTCCAGAGAACCGCTTCCGTAACCCGCAGCTTTAACCATTGCAATAATTTTGGTTTCCGGCTTCAGACAACTTCTGAAATAATTCAGATTATGGACTAAAGAATCCAGATTTACTTCGAGTACAGTCTCATGTACTTTTAGTGACAGTCTCTCGCTGATTTCTTCGAAACCGAATGACCGGCTTCCTTTAATCAGCACAGACTGGTTTCTCATAGTATCCAGTAATCCTGAAGCCAGAAGTCTTTCGGTCTTAAGAAAGAAATTTGACGGCATATCAAAAAGATTAGCATGAGACGATAGCTCGTTGCCAATACCAATCAGCATGTCAATTTTTTTTCTCTTCAGTAATTCTGAAACGATAGTATATAATTCAACCGGAGTTTTACCACTTTGCAGTATATCGGATAGTATTAAAGTTCTTTTCAGAGACGTCCCTGCGGTTCTTCTGGCCTGAAAATCCAATGCGAGTTCGAGGGCATTAACATCCGAATTATAACTATCATTGATTACCACACAACCATTTTTACCCTCTTTAACCTCAAGTCTCATCGCGACAGGCTCCAGATCCAGCATCCTTTTTGCTATAATCTCTCCGGAAACGCCTTTAAGCAACAATACCGACAGGCATTGCATGGCATTTTCAAAAGATGCGAAATCGGAAAAAGGTAAAGTCATATCATATGATTTATCTTTCCAAACATACTCAACCTCAAGCTGCATCTTTTTTTCTGAAGTCCTGCAAACAAAGATATCCGCATCTTTATCTTTAGCTGACCATGTAAACAGTCTTTCAGCCGGATATAATGAAGTCAAAACCTTGTCAGTTATTATCTGATCCTTACAATATACTATCTTCCGGCAGGTTTCAAAAAGTTTTGCTTTTTCTTCAGCCTTCTGCTCATAAGATTTGAAGTTCTCCTGATGAGATTCTCCAATATTAGTCATTATTCCCAGGTCTGCCTTAATCATCAAAGCAAGCTTGTACATTTCATCCGGTTGCGAAATACCTGCTTCAAAAATACCTAATTCAGTTTTTTCATCCAGTTGCCAAAGCGATAACGGAACACCTGTTTGCGAATTATAACTTCTTGGAGAACGCTCGATGTTTAAATCTTCCCTTAGCAACTGCCATAGCCACTCTTTGACAATAGTCTTACCATTACTTCCTGTAATAGCTATTACAGGGCAATCAAATTTTTGCCTGTGATGTTCAGCCAAAGACTGTAAAGCCTTTAATGTGTCCTTAACAATTATAAAATTTGATTCAGGATAGTCATTAAATCCGATAGTTTTATCAGAAACCACAAAGTTTCGCAATCCCTTTTTATAAAGATCGTTTATATATCTGTGGCCGTCATTTCTTTCAGTCCTCAATGCAAAAAACAAACTTTCTTCAGG
>CAZCPI010000090.1:0-1778 GCA_964500535.1 uncultured Bacteroidales bacterium | reverse complement strand
GCTTTATGTATCTGTTGAACTTGTTTGATAATCTCTCTTGAAGATTTATCCAGAAGTAACTCAGAAAAATACTCCCAAATATAATCCCTGGCAGGTGATGAAATATGAAGCATGTCTTCGTCGTAAAACCTGTAATCCCTCAAATCATCAATCATTAGTTCATAAGACGGGAAATAAAACACATTTTTGAATGCCGAACAAATCTCATCCACAGCCAGATGAAGTATCGCCTTGCTTGATGTATTTTCGTGGAAACCATCCCTTAAATGTCTTATTGGGCTCACCGTCAGGATAATCTTAAGATCAGGATTTAATATCAGCAAGGCTTCAATCAGATTATAATAATCTTCGACAATTTTTTCGATAGTCAGCCTGTATCTGTTAAACCTGCCTGCCGGAAATTTATGACAATTAGCAACTACTTTTCCATTTTCAGGAAGAGCATAAATCCATGAAGTACCAAAAGTAAGCATTATACAAGTGGCTTCTGACAAAAATTTTGATGCCTTTTCAAATGATGCATTAATATCAGACAGAACTTTCCCGGCATCTGAACCTGAAAAAGAACCATGATGACTGAAACTATGAAAAAGTCCGTCAAGTTCGGTCAGCTCACTTTTTTTAAACGGTTCTTTACTCAATAAACGTCTTATTGAATAACTCACTGACGAAGGATTGTATAGTACTCCATAAGGATTTACCATCACTCTGAAACCACTGTCATCAAGTCTGGAACCAATATTTTCGGCAAAACATGAACCCATGACAAAAATCCTGTCTTTAAAAGACAGTGATATGCCGGGTTTTGTCAGCGGTATTTTAGTCCTGAAATCCATAGAGTACAAAATTATAAATAATATGCTTTTTTGAATTTAAAAAAGATTATTTTTGCGTTCCAACCATTATGCATAAAGTTACGAATAATATACTTTCAAATATTCAGTCTCCGGAAGATCTGAAAAAACTTGATACAGAGCAATTACCTCGGATTTGCACTGAAATCAGACAGCTGATAATAGATGTTCTGGCAAGTAATCCGGGACATCTGGGTTCAAGTCTTGGCGCAGTAGAGCTAGCTGTAGCACTGCATTATGTATTAGATACTCCAAATGATCTGTTGATCTGGGATGTGGGTCATCAGGCTTATGCCCATAAAATACTTACGGGAAGAAGAGACAGCTTCCCTTCGATCAGAAAACTAAACGGACTGAGTGGATTCCCTAGTCCAAAAGAAAGTCCGTATGACACTTTCGTTGTCGGTCATGCATCAAATTCAATTTCCGCCGCACTTGGTATGTCAATAGCTACTAAGCTGAATAATGAGAAAAAGCTGGTTGTAGCCGTAATAGGTGATGGTTCTATGTCAGGGGGGCTGGCATTTGAAGGATTAAACAATACTTCCGTTAACCCCAACGATTTACTTATCATCCTCAACGACAATCATATGTCGATAGACAGAAATGTTGGAGGATTAAGCGATTATCTTGTTAGAATCAATACTTCAAAAAGATATAACCGCTTCAGGTGGAAAACATACCTTTTATTTAAGAAAATCGGCATAATCAACGAAGAACGCAAAGGAAAACTGGTAAGGTTCAGTAATAGCATAAAGGCGCTACTGACAAACCAACACAATCTTTTTGAGGGACTTAATATAAGATACTTCGGACCTGTTGACGGTCATAATGTGGAAAATCTCGTAAATACTCTCAGGGATATCAAGGATATGTCAGGCCCTAAATTACTACATGTATGTACAGTTAAAGGCAAGGGATATA